>CALMPB010000327.1 GCA_937871985.1 uncultured Burkholderiaceae bacterium | reverse complement strand
CAGGCTCTTATCCCTCAAAGCCCCCGCAACTCGCCGTTGCGGGGGCTTTGTTTTTTTACGGCCCAGCCCGCGCCGTCCGTCTCGATGAGCGTGTGACACGCTTTCGTCGGCACCTGCCGTTTAGGACTCCTTCAAACTCCGTTGATTACTTACCAGCATCGCGTGCCGGGATTCTGCATCTTATGCGTCCTGTATCCGGGTGCTATATTTTTGCGGATCATCTATCTATACGGAAGGAGACCTCCATATGTCCAAAAGCCTGGAACAGATTGCCGCGGAGCTGCGAAGCAGCTTGGGAGGCGGCGAGATCGTGGGCGAAAGCGGCTCGAAAGAACCCCGGTTCGAGCTTTTTCATGCGGCCAATTCGATTTGCTCGCAGAAAGTGCGCGCCGTTCTGGCTCATCATGGCATTCCATACCGTTCGTGCGTGTTGAATATCTTTGAAGGCCAGACTTATCTGCCGGCCAATATCCGGCTGCGCCTGATCGGTTGCGCCGAACTTGGCGGCGGCCTGGTGGCTGGCCACACGGGCAGCACTTCGGCGACGCAGGGCGGATGCGATCCGGCCGTGGTGCCGACGCTGATCGATTGGGAGGCTGGACGGGTACTGGTCGATTCGAAGCGTATTTGCGTTTATCTGGACGAGATCGCGGCGGACGAGGCCACCTTACGTCCGCGAGCCTTGCTGGACGCCATCGAGGCTGAAGTGGACTTTGTCGACAATATGCCCAATTACCAGATGCTGGCCGGGAAGCCGCCAGGCGAAGATCACCGGCCTGAATCGCGCCGCAAGAGCAACGGCGTGGGCTTTGCCATGAGCAAGGTCGAGCGCTGCGATCATTACCTGGAAAAGTTTGGCGACGACGCGGATCTCGTCAGGGGCTATTCCGCCAAACGCGCCAAAGAACTGCAGGCGGCCGAGCAGTTGTTCACTCCCGAGGCCATGCAAACGGCCTACGACAAGGCCGAAGCCGGGTGCAACCATCTGGAACGGATGCTCAATTCAGGCAGCGGCTGGGTGGTAGGCGACACCATGACCATGGCCGATTTGTATTGGGGGCTGGAATTGCTGCGCATGAAGAACATGGCCGTCGAATCGTTCTGGGCCGGCGGCGCAAAGCCCGCTGTTGAGGCGTTTATCCAGAAAGTGGAATCCATCCCGGCGATCCGCTCGTCGGTGATTCAGTGGCCCGGCGCGATGTATTGAACGGCCGCCCGTCGTTGACGTGCATGCAGAAACGACGGGCTGAACCGAGCTCCAAGCGCTTACGTGCTATCTACTTATCTTCAAGTTTTCTGCTTCTTTACTATTGTCCACGAGTGCTCTGAGACGTCAAAGACGACGCCGAAAGGGTCTTTGAATTTCGACTCGGCATCGACGCCGGGGTAGGTATCTGGAATCTTCAAGAAGAAAGTGCCGCCTTCGGCTTTGATTTTCTCGGCGGCCGCATCCTCGTTGTCGACGACGAACCCGATGTGGTGTATGCCTGCCCAATCCGGCCCGTTTATTTGCCCCCCTTTACCGTTGGGGAAATTCAACAAGGTAAGGTTGACAGTACCGTCGGAAAGCATGACGGCGTTGCCGATGGGAGATGTCGCTTCGGCTACTCGTTCGAGCTCTAGCGCGTTTTCGTAAAAAGCAGCGGCACCCTCCAGATCGGGCACCTGAATCGCAACATGTCTTAACTTGGCCATATCAGGCTCCTATGCAGGTTTTCATGTAGGAATGGCGCAGTATCATGAGCAGGCTCCAAGTGGGTTTGCATGTAAGCACAACGCTGCATCGTGGGTAAGTACGTAAAACGGTTGACGTGAACGAATGCAAATACGTGTCGTCATGGAAGCATTTCCTGGAAGACGCGTTGTAGTCCGGGCATAGCTTCCAGCCCAGTGCCGGGCCTGTCGCTGAGTTGAAGATGGCCTTCCACAAGACGGTAGTCTTGCGGAAATGGGCCGAGCACGGAATGGGCGGGTGCTGTTTCATGGCCGCCCAGTCCCAATCCCGCTGCGACATGAGCCGATAGCAGGTGGCCGGCATGCGGTATGCAGGCGCTTGGCTTCCAGCCCGATCTATTCAGCAGGTCAAGAATGCGGGTGTATTCGACAATGCCGTAGCTAAGCGAGATATCGATGTTCAGGAAATCGTGCTGTGGCCGCAACCCCCCGTGGCGCAGCAGGTTGCGTGTGTCGGCAATCGAAAACAGGTTCTCACCGGTCGAGAGGGGCGTTTGAGAGTGTTTCGCAAGCTGTGCCAGTAATTGATAATCCAGCGGGTCGACCGGCTCTTCAAGCCAGGCCAGGCCGTACGGTTGCATTGCTTCCAGCCATTGCAGGGCATTGTGTTCCGAAAGGCATGCATTGAAATCGACAGACAAGGCCGATGCGTTGTTGCCTAAGACTCGAATGGCCGCTTCGATGCGTTGTTGATCTTCGGGAATGTTTAGCCCCCCCGTCTTGATCTTGAACCGGGTGTAGCCTTGTTGCCGGTAGCCGACGATTTCTGCGGCAAGGCCTTCGGGGCCGACGCCGGGACGGTAGTGGCCGCCGCTGGCATAAACTGGGGTACGCGATGGTTGTCGGGCACCTGGAAAACGCTCGTTCAGCAGCGCCCACAATGGTTTTTGTTCGATTTTGGATTGTAGATCCCAAGCGGCGGAGTCAAGCAGCCCGACTGCGCCGGCACGTTCGCCATGTCCTCCGGCTTTTTCATTGGCCATCATGACAGTCCAGAGCTTGAATGGGTCGATGCCGGTACCCGACTCGACGCAATAACTCTCGGGCGCGGCATTCATTATGCGGGGAATGAAGCGCTCGTGAAGCAGCGCACCATGACTGTAACGCCCAATGGAATCAAAAGCCAGGCCCACTAGCGGTTTGCCGCCACGCATGACGTCGGACACCATGACAACGGCACTGGCCGTCATGGTGTCGAAGCTGATGCCGGCATTGCTCATGCCCGATGATAGGCTGACAGTTTGTTCAATGATCTTGGTTATACGTGCCATGCAATTGCCTGTTTGCTACGTACCGTTCAATACTTACATAAGGCTCATGAACGCGCTATGGACTGTATCGCAATCGACAAGATCCACTCGTTTGGAGACGATCTTCAATCCGTCGCTGCCACGGCGTAGCACGTGGGTGCATTGAGCCGAGAACAGCCTTCGCATCTCTTCGCGGCATTCGTGCACGAAGGTGGTGGAGTACACCGTGATTGTGTCGCCCTGGGTTTGATCTTGGCAGAGTATGATGTTGCCGGTCATGCGTGTCGTATGGGGCGGCGCCATGGTCTGATAGGTGCGAGGGTCGGCCAGACGGTGGACGCGCATGGAAAGAAGATCTTTGTTGTCGTAGATGATAGAGGGCGTATTCAACGGGTCTGCCTGGTTGCGCGTGGCTGGTATCCAGTAGATTGCATCGTCGGCGAACAGGTCAAGCCATTCGGCAAAGCGGCTTTGATCCAACAGCCGTGCCTCGCCGTATAGAAACTGCTGAACTTCGACGAGTGTGCGGTCGGAGATCTGGTTTTTGAAGGGGTGGGTGGTGACGTCGTTCATGCTTGCGCCTCTTCGGTCATGTACCCCAGCCAGGCCTGAAACTGCGACCTTATCGGAGATTCGGACGCGGCAGAAATAGTTCCGCCCTCGGGTAGCGGTTTGTCAAGGTCGGCGCCGCGGCTCATGTCGATCCAAGCGCTGTTGTCGCTACCCTGAAGACCGGTATTGCAGCGCTCGAAAATTGTGGCGTCGTCACCGTAGATCATGGATGCGGGTGAGCTGAGATTGCTTAGAAAGCGAACGGCCCTATGGAATATCTGTTCGGGCGCGCCCTCCAGCCGGAAACATGATGAGACGACGAGGGTGCGGTCTGGCGCCACGGGATACACCACACGCAATTGGTGGTACTGGGCGTTGATGCTTAGGTTGGGGTAGATTAGGTTGTTGAAGCGATCAAGCTGCAGGATGCTGCTGGCGCGATCTTTGCCATATGCCTCTTCCATGATCGCTTCGTATTCGTCGCGCACAGGGTCGGACTCTTTGCGGGCAAGCAGGCGGCTTCGGTAGATACCGTCCATATAGCTGTGACCGCCGGGCAGGGCCACCAGTTCGATGCCTTCCCACTCCTTCTTGCTAAAGGCATTGCCCTGAAGCATTTCCTGGGTTTGTCCGTCGTCGAATGAAGTTGGTTCGGAGCGGTGCTGGCGCGCGGTCATTACCGAAGAGCTGTGAACCACGCCTGGATGTATGGTGTCGTTGGCGTTTTCATGGTGCACCTTCCAGTTGGCCTTGAACTCCAGCCGGAAAGAGGTATCGCACAATTCGATCCGTCCCACTGGCGAACGATCGACCAGATTGTCGATGGCTCCACGCATAGGACCCAGAAAGTCTTCAAGCGACGGCCCGTGCTGGCTTAAGCTTGCGAAGACGAAGCCGCGATAGCTGGCAACGCGTGGCGCCTGTTTAAGTGCGTTTTGAGGGGCTTCCAGATCGAAACCTTCAGGGTAACTTTGGCGATGAGGAACGCCCCGTAGCTTGCCTTCCAGGTCGAACATCCATTGATGGTAGCCGCACACCATGCGCGAAGCCTTGCCCCGGAGCTCGTTGCAAAGGGTGGCGCCCCTGTGCGTACAGCGATTCTGCAAGACATTGATTTGTCCGTTTTCGCTGCGGGTAACAAGGTAATCTTGTGTGCCAAGACGAGCCCTTACGAAGTCGCCTGCGGCATGCAATTGGCTTTCATGCGCGACATAAAGCCAGACCGTGCCGAATATGCGTTCCATTTCCATGTCGAAAATGGCTTGATCGGTATAGACACTTTTATGGACGGCAAAAGGTGTTACCAGCCCTTTGATGGTGTCGGCACTGAGCGTCATTTGATTCTCCCGCCGTTCTTTAATAATAAGTAATATTCTGTTTTGAAAACCAAGGGGTGTCAATGGAATTTGGGCGCGAGTACGTGAAAACACCAATCCGGCGCAAGGTAGAATGGGGCGTTGGCGCTGCTTGGGGCGGCAACGTGTTGGCCGAACGGATAAAAGGAAGGCAAGGCAAATGGCCCAAACAAAGAAAAGCCAGGTAAGAGAAGCCATATTGGCGTCTGCGTTCGACTTGTTCTGCCGCAATGGTTACACGACCACCACAATGGCCGAGGTTGCCCGCCAGGCCGAAGTCAATATCGGCACGCTATATGTGTACTTTGATTCGAAACTGGCGATACTGTATGCCCTGTATCGGCCGTGGCAAGAAAAGCAGTTAAGCAATCTAGCCGATTCGGTCAGGAAGATGCGTTCGCCGGCAATGCGCCTGCGCCGCCTGTTTACCGGCCTTTGGGCCGATATTCCGGCGGCGGATCATTCTTTTGCCAACACCCTGATGGAGGCGCTGCCCGCCTCGTCCGCAGACTCGGGAAAGCAAGACAATCTGCTGGAAGACGTTGAGGTTTTCCTGACTGGACTGCTTAAAGAGATTCTGCCCGAAGATCGTCATTATCTGTTGCGGGACGGGCTGCTGTCGCACATGATCTGGATGGCCTTCGACGGATACGCCATTAATAGCCGGCTGCACGATCTGCGCGATATTTCGGCAACCGCCGACCTCCTGAGTGAGCTGCTCCTGGGGAGCGAGCCGAGCGGCGCCCCTGCGGAAAAGTAACATTCATTTTTCCCGCTTGCGAGCGGCATGAAATGCCCTCAAAGGGCCCTCTTTTTGATCCAAAAAACTAGGGATATCCCGAAAAACAGGGCCTGTTTCAGGGTAACTACTGATGCCTCTCGGCTCTTTTACCTCGTTAGATCGTTGACAGCGAATTCCGTTGAATCCAGTATGTGATTTATTTTTGAAGCGTGAAAAATAGCTTTTTCAAACGGATGAAGGTGTAAAAAAGCCATGGAAATGTCCAGCGAACGGCTCATAGCAGCCCCTGCAGAAGCTGTTTGGAAAGCCTTGAATGATTTGGAGACGTTGCGAACCTGCATTGCGGGTTGTGAACGTATTGAAGAAAAAGAGTCCGACGTCTATGACGTGGCCATGACGGTCAAGGTGGGGCCGGTGAACGCAAAGTTCAAAGGGCAGCTATCGCTGTTGGACATCAAAGAACCCACTGGGTACACCATACGCTTTGAGGGCCAGGGTGGAGTCGCCGGTTTTGCCAAGGGCTCCGCCAGTGTTCACCTGCAGCCGCAGGCCGAAGAAAACCAAACTCTGCTTTGCTACAGCGCGGCGGCCCAGGTAGGGGGCAAGCTGGCGCAGCTTGGCTCGCGCTTGATCGACAGCGCGGCAAAAAAAATGGCTGATGATTTTTTCGACAAATTCACTTCGTCCTTTTTGGTGGATACAGAGAGGACTTAGCCAAGATGCGGTAATTTGCTTCACTAACCATCCTCCAAGAAAGGAACTCGCATGACAACGTGGAAATTCTCCAAACAAGTGATTGCAGCTGTTTCTGGTGTACTGATGATGTCCACGGCGGCGATGGCCGAATTGACAGTTGGGTTTTCAGGCCCGTTGTCTGGATCTCAGGCTGTAGTGGGGCAGGATCAATTGGATGGGTTTTTGCTGGGCGTCGCAATGCGTGGTGGCAAGCTGGGCGGAGAAAAGGTCAAAGTCCTTACCGCCGATGATCAGTTGAAGCCGGAAGTGGGCATGCAGATTGTGCGTCAGTTCATTCAACGCGATCACGTGGATGCGTTGGTGGGGTTGGGTTATTCGAATATTGTGGTTGCCAATTTACCCCGTCTTAAAGAGTCTGGCGTCGTGGCCATCGCAACTGGTGCGGGTCCTTCTCAGATGGCGGGTGCCGACTGTGGCGCCAATGTGTTTTCGGTGTCGTTTCAAAATGATGGTTTTGGTGAAGCCATTGGCAAGCTGATGCAAGACCGCGGCTATAAGAATGTTTATTTGATGACGTCCAATTATCAGGCCGGTAAAGATATGCTGGTGGGCTTCAAGCGTTTTTACAAGGGCAAGATTGCTGCCGAGATCTATACCCAAGTGGGCCAAACAGACTATTCGGCCGAGATCACCCAGTTGCAGAATTCCGGTGCCGACGCCCTTTTTATGTTTTATACCGGTGGTATGGGGGTAAATTTTACGAAGCAGCTTAGCCAAGCGGGTGTTATCGGCAAGCTGCCGGTGTATTCCACTTTTACGGTGGACGGCGCCAATCTTCCGGCGCTTCGAGATGCGGCGGTGGGCGTGGTAAGCGGCAATATGTGGGCTGCGACGCTGGATAATCCCGCCAACAAAAAGTTCATCAAGGCCTTCCAGGAAAAATACAAACGTCTGCCCAGCGCTTATGCTGCAAATGGATATGATGCGGCAGCCATTCTCGATGTGGCTGTGGCCAAGGTGGCTGGAAAGGTCGACGACCGTGCGGCGTTCGCCAAGGCCGTGCACGATGCCGGCGCGCGAATCGATTCGGTGCGCGGCCCGTTCCGGTTCAACAACAATAATTTCCCCATCCAAAATTACTACGCTTTTGAGATCACGGAAAATCAAGGCAAATTTCAAAGCAAACTTATCGCCACGCCGCTGAAAGAGCACGTAGATGCCTATGCTAAGTTGTGTCCGCTGTAAACAAGGAATCAATCAGGCATGAAGGCCCCCGATTTTCAGTACTGCCGCCCCGGCACGGTTGACGAAGTTTGTGAGCTGCTGCAAAGCCATGGGTCTGAGGCTCGCATTTTGGCGGGGGGGCAAAGTCTTGTCCCCGCTATGAATCTGCGGTTGTCGTCGGCAGAGCTGATTATCGATATCAACCGGGTCAAAGAGCTTGAAGGCATTTCACTTTCCAGTAATGGCAGCGATAGTTACATAAGGGTTGGCGCCCTGGTTCGGCATGCACAGGTTGCAGCCTCGAACCTTATTGCGCAGCACGTTCCTTTGGTGCACAAGGCAATGCAATACGTGGCGCATCCGGCCATACGTAATCGCGGAACCTGTTGCGGCAGTCTGGCGCTGGCCGATCCATCGGCCGAGATGCCCGCATGCGCGGTTGCCTTGAATGCTACGCTGGTGCTGCAAAGCCGAAACGAGGGTATACGTATAGTGCCTGCCCGCGAGTTCTTCTTCGGGCTTTATGATACGGCCCGCAACGAGGACGAGTTGCTGGTCGAAGTGCGCTGGCCATGCCATAAGCCCGATGTGCTGACGGGATTCAGCGAGCTTAGCCGCCGGCACGGCGATTTCGCGCTGGTCGGCATTTCCGTTGTCTGTCATATTGCCGATGGCCTGATCAATCACTTGGATGTCGTTACATTTGGCGCCGGGCCTGTGCCGCGCTTATCGGAAAAGGCCGGAGCCTTGGGGCAGGGTCGGCAACCGACACCGCAACTGGCGCACGATCTGGCAATGGTCATTGCCGGCGAGCTAGACCCCGATGAGATTGCCGAGATCGAAATAAAGCGGCATCAGACGGCTGCCTTGGCCAGGCGAGTGTTGTGGGGCGTGTTTCAGGAGTCGGGCGATGCAATTTAATCAAGTGGCGGAAATAACGCTGACGATCAACGGCGAACGAGGCACTTTCAGTGTGCCTGTCCGCCGCAATCTGGTTGATTTTCTGCGCCATGATGTGGGCCTGACTGGGTCGCATGTAGGATGCGAGGCCGGCGTTTGTGGCGCTTGCAATGTGCGGGTAGATGGTGTGGTGGTGCGCGGCTGCCTAATGTTTGCGGTTCAGGCCGATAGCTGTGTGGTGGACACGATAGAGGGCATTACCCTTAGTGGCGAAGCGGCCGAGCTGCAACAGGCTTTTGTAGAGCGCAATGCCTTGCAGTGCGGGTATTGCACGTCCGGCATGTTGATGACGGGGCTTGAACTGGTCAAATCAGGCCGGGCGGTCAACCGCGATGAAATCCGCGAAGAGCTGTCGGGCAACTTTTGCCGGTGTACGGGCTATCACGCTATTGTGGATGCCATCGCGCATGTCGTGGAGCACCGTCGAAAATGAGCGATCAAGTCGAGTTTGCCGATGAGGTGACAACTTACTCTGACGGACTGGTGGGTAAGTCGGTGCCCAGACATATTGCGCGCAGGCTGGTAACAGGGCGGGGCCGTTACCTGGACGATGTCGACGCAGGTGTTCCGTATCATGTTGCGTTTTATCGCAGTCCGTATGCGCGGGCAAAATTCACTGTCGGCGACCTAAGCGCTGCTCAAAAAACGCCGGGCGTGTTCCGGGTGATAACGGGTATTGAGCTTTCGACTGTCTGTGCTCCGTGGGTAACACGCCTGGAAATGCTTCCCGAACATGTGTCGGCGCCGCAGCATCCGCTGGCGATCGACGAGGTTTACTGGCAAGGCGAGCCGGTAATTGCCGTGGTTGCCAAAACGCGCGCGCAGGCCGAGGATGCACTCGAAGTTATAGAGATTGCTTGGGATGACCTTGAGCCCGTGGTCGATGCGGCTAAGGCGATATCGCCCGGCTCTCCGTTGGCGCATCCTTTGCTTTCCAGTAATCTGGCGCTACAGCGTGAAATAAAACGAGGCGATGCGGATGCACTGCTGAATGAAGCGGTGCACGTGGTCAGGCACCGGTTCTCATTTGGCCGCCAAACAGGCGTGCCGCTGGAATCGCGTGGTGTCGTTGCCAGTTACGACAAGCGCACCGAGGAGCTGGTGGTGTATCAGTCGCACCAGTCGCCTTTTCAGATGCAAGAGGTCTATGCCCAGCAGCTTTCGATGCCGTTGTCGCGGGTGCGCGTGTTGTGCCCCGATGTGGGCGGTGCATTTGGCATCAAGTTGCACGCCTACCCTGATGAAATGGCCGCAGTGGCGATTGCGCGCTTGCTGGGCGTGCCCATAAAGTATCAGGCTGACAGGTTGGAGTCGTTTGTAAGCGATGCCCATGCACGCGAGGCGGTTGCAACAGCCGAGTTGGCACTGGACGAAGGCGGCCGGATCATGGGCCTGCGCTTTGATGTGTTGTTCACTTTCGGGGCGGTGTCGTTGTACCCGCGCAGTAGCGTGGGTGAAGCGCTACAGGTGCTTGAAATGTGCGGCATGGCCTACAGGATTCCCGTCTTGCACGGACGGGTGCGTGGCGCCTATGTAAACAAGGTTCCGACAGGCGCCTACCGCGCGGTGGGCCAGCCGCTTGCCACGGCGATCATCGAGCAGTTGCTTGATAACGCGGCGGCAAGCCTGAATATGGATCGCTTTGAAATCCGTCGCAAGAATTACATCATTGATGCCGAACTGACCGCTGAAAGCGACAAGAAATTGCGCGGCCTGTCACTGCACAAATGCCTTGAATCGATCAAGAATGCAATGGGTTATCCACAGTTGCGGCAAAGGCAAAAAGACTTGCTTCAGCAAGGGGTATACCGTGGCATAGGCTTATGTACCTTTATCGAGCAGACAGGGGTTGGCGCAGGGCTGTATGGGCGTAACGGCGTGCCGGTGGCGGGCAAGGAAGGTGTGCGGCTGCAGTTGGGGGCATCGGGTGAAATTACATGCAATACCAGCGCATCTGAAAGCGGTCAGGGGGCTCACACGGGGCTGGCACAAATTATTGCCGATGGGCTGGGCTGCCCCATGGATTCCATTGTCGTACGCAGCGGTGATACCCGGACCGATCCCACGGGCGGCGGCGCGTGGGCGTCGCGGGGCATTGCGCTGGGAGGCGAAGCTGCGCGGCGTGCGGCCAGGCAGCTTCGGGCTAACGTGCTGTCCATTGTTTCCGCCTGGAAGTCGGTGAATATTGCCGATCTTGAAATTGACCATGGCGTTGTGTCGTTGAAAGACGGAGAGGTGCTCTGCTCACTGCGGCAGTTGGCCAGGCTTGCGCATTACAACTCGACGCTGATTCCCTTGGCGGATATTCCCTCGCTAAGCGTGGAATGCAGCTACGCCCCATTTGAGAAACCTTATTTCGTGGCCAACGGCATTCAGGCGGCCGAAGTCGAGGTAGATGTGGAAACAGGTCAGGTAACGGTGCTTGATTTCTGGGTTGTGGAGGATTGTGGCACGGTGATCAACCCATTGCTGGTGGACGAGCAGATTCGCGGCGGCGTTGTGCAAGGCATCGGCGCAGCCCTGTTCGAGCACTGCCTTTACAGCGACACGGGGCAGATGTCCAACGCTTCATTGGCGGACTACCTGGTGCCCATGGCCGGAGAAATACCGGATATACATGTTTCTCATGTGACGACTCCTGAGAAGGAAACCGGGCTGGGTGCCAAAGGGGTCGGAGAGGCCGGAACAGTGGGGTCTATTGGGGCCATTTGGTCTGCTGTGAACGATGCCCTTCGGCCATTGAGTGTGGCGGCCGAAAACCAGCCATTTACACCAGACAGTGTTTTGCGGGCTATTTTGCAAAAGCGGTAAAGTTTGGCGCTATGCAAGTAGAACAGCGGGCAATGGCCGCCATGCTGATGTATATATTGGGTTAAAGCAGATATTGCAGGATTTGGCCCGTTTCAAAGATAGGCAGGCCCATGACTCCGCTGTAGCTGCCCGATATGTGTTCGATGAACAGCGCGGCATGGCCCTGGATGCCGTAGCCGCCGGCTTTGCCCATGGGCTCGCCGGTGGCACAGTAGGCGGCGATCTCGGCGTCCGACAACGGTTTCATGCGCACCTCGGTCATCGACACTTTTTCGTCGAGCTGTCCTTCCCAAGCGAGGACGACCGCGGTGTGCACGCTGTGCGTCGTCCCCGACAGCCGCTTCAGCATGCGCTGCGCATCGCCGGCATCGGCCGGCTTGCCCAGGATGTCGTCGCCGAGGAACACCGTGGTGTCCGCCGCGAGTATGGGTTGCGGCGGCAAGGACTGTTCGGCGACCCATGCGGCGGCCCGCAGCGCTTTTTCCCTGGCGGTGCGGCGCACGTAGTCGGCGGGATGCTCATTGGCAAGCCGGGGTTCGTCTTCGCCGGGCGGAGAGGGCACGTCGAGAACGGTATGCGCAACGCCCATCTGCAGCAGGATTTCATGGCGGCGCGGGCTGGCGGAGGCCAGATATAGCGGAGTCCGGAGGTTGATCATCGAAGGTTTTTCAGTGTTAACAGGCCCTAGTCGACCTTGAGGATCCGCATGTCGTTGGTGCCGCCCGCCTGGTTGTCGTGTTCGCCCTTGGTGAGGATGACCGAGTCGCCCTTGGCGAGCAGGCCTTTGTCCTTGAGCCGTTTGATGGCCTCGCGGTTCACGTCCAGGACGTCGTGCTGGCTGACGTCGAAGGGCACGGTGTAGACGCCGCGGAACATGGCGGCGCGGCGCTGGGTCGCGGCGTGGCGGGTATAACAGTAAATGGGCACGGCCGAGCGGATGCGCGACATGATGAGCGGCGTGTGGCCGCTTTCGGTGAGCGCGATAATGGCTTTGATGCCGGGGTAATGGTTGGCGGCGTACATGGCCGACAAGGCAATGGTTTCGTCGCGCCGGTTGAAGGTCTCGCCCACGCGATGCTGCGAGCGCGCGGTGCCGGGCTCTTGTTCGGCCCCGAGGCAGATGCGGGCCATGGCCGCCACGGCTTCGACGGGGTAATGGCCCGCCGCGCTTTCGGCCGAGAGCATGACGGCATCGGTGTAGTCGATGACCGCGTTGGCCACGTCCGAGACCTCGGCGCGGGTCGGAATGGGGTTGTGGATCATGGATTCCATCATCTGGGTGGCCGTGATGACGAATTTATTGTGGGTGCGCGCGTGCAGGATGATGCGCTTCTGGATGCCGGCCAGGCGGGCATCGCCGACCTCCACGCCGAGATCGCCGCGCGCCACCATGACGCCGTCGCTGGCCTTGATGAGGGCATCCAGGGCCTGGTCGTCGGCGACGGCTTCGGCGCGCTCGATCTTGGCGATGATCCAGGCGCTGCTTCCGGCGGCGCGCACCAGCTTGCGCGCCTCGACGATATCGGCGCCGTAGCGGGGAAATGACACGGCAACGTAATCCAGCTCGAGCTCGGCGATGGTGTGGATGTCGGCCTTGTCCTTGTCGGTGAGGCTGGGAGCCGAAATTCCGCCGCCGCGCCGGTTGATGCCTTTATTGTTGGACAGCGGGCCGCCCACGGCCACCGTCGTGTGTACAGTGTTGGCATCGGTTTTTTCGACTCGCAGGACCACCCGCCCATCGTCGAGCAGGAGCTCGTCGCCAGGATGGCAGTCGGCGACCAGGCTGGGGTAGTCGATGCCCACGATGGTGCTGTCTCCGGCGTCCAGAGGATGGGTGTTGGACAGCGTAAAGGACTGCCCCTCGACGAGGTTGACGGGGGAGTTCGCAAACCGCGCAATGCGTATCTTCGGGCCCTGCAGGTCGCCCATGATGGCGACGTAGCGGCCGTGCCTGGCCGCGATCTCGCGGATGAGCCGGGTGCGCTCGCGATGGTCGCCGGCGCTGCCGTGCGAGAAGTTCAAACGGGCCACGTCCATTCCGGCGAGGATGAGTTTTTCGATGACTTCGGGGCTGGAGCTGGCGGGGCCCAGCGTGGCGACGATCTTGGTGCGGCGTGCGGTCATGGCTGGTGTACTCGTCGGCAAGGCGCGGGGATTTACGCGCGGTGGTAGGGATGGTTCGTCATGATGGCCCAGGCGCGGTACAACTGCTCGGCCAATACGACCCGCACCATGGGGTGGGGAAGGGTAAGCGATGACAGCTTGATCAGTTTGTGGCTGCCGCGTTTGAGGGCGGCGTCCAGGCCGTCGGGTCCGCCGACCAGGAAGACCACATCCTGGCCTCCC
The DNA here is from genome assembly GCA_937871985.1 of uncultured Burkholderiaceae bacterium. Next base: position 76,113 of record CALMPB010000327.1, on the reverse strand, counting down.
GCCCGCCACTCCTGCAGTTGCCCGGCAAGATCCATGGTGCTCAGGTCGCGGCCGTGCTCGTCCAGGGCGATGACCAGCGCCTGGCTGGGAATCGCCGCTTCGATGCGTCGGGCTTCGGCAGCCATCATCTGGGCGGGGGTTTTGCCGCTGGTACGCGGTTCGGGCTTGATTTCGCGCAGTTCCAGCGCACAGTCGGGGGGCAGGCGCTTGGCGTAGTCCCGCCAGGCCTCTTCGACCCAGCCCGGCATGCGCTGGCCGACGGCGATGACGATGAGCTTCATGCCGGAGCCTATGGCCGGGCGTGGCGGTTAATCGTCCTCATCGTCGAAATCGAAGGTTTCGGCGATGACGGGCTGGGTGGACTGCGGCAGCAGCTTGACGCGCACCGGCTTGTCGCCCCAGACTTCTTCCAGGTTGTAGTACTGCCGGATATTGGGCTGCATGCAGTGCACGACGATGTCGCCCAGGTCGATCAGCACCCATTCGCCGGTGTCTTCGCCTTCGTGGGCGATGATGGGTATTTTGTGCTTGCGGGCGGCGTCGCTGACGCTGGATGCCAGGGCTCGGGTCTGCCGGTTGGAGGTTCCGCTGGCGATGATCACCCGGTCGAACAGACTGGTGATGTGGCTGGTGTTGAAGACCTTGATGTCCTGCGCCTTGACGTCTTCGAGGGCGTCGAGGACGAGGCGCTGCAGTTTTGTGATATCCATGTATTGAACTATACCTTGATCGGTTGGGAAGCGGCGGGTTTATACAGCCCATGCCGCCGGATATATTGTGCGACGGCATCGTCGAGCAGGCCGTCCACCGGCAAGCCCCGCGCCAGGCGATGGCGGATGTCCGTGGCCGAAATGGCCGTGGCTTCGAAGGGCAGGCTGATGAGCGGCGCGTTTTCCCGGGCAAGAACCTTTTGCAGCGGTGCTGGCGCCTGGGCGCTGGCTCCCGGGCGCTGAGCGACGACCAGCCTTACCCGCGCGGCGATGTCTTCCCAGCGGTGCCAGGAACAGAAGTTGGCAAGCTGGTCGGCGCCGGTTATCCAATAATACCGGGCATCGCCGGGAAGCTGTTCGAGCGTGTCGATGGTGTAGGTTTTGCCGCCGCGTTCGATTTCGACCGGGTTGACGGCCAGTCCGGGTTTGTTGGCAATGGCGATTTCCAGCATGGCCAGGCGGTGCCCGGCGCTGGCGGCCAGTTCCGGCCGCTGCCATGGATTGGCCGCCGGCAGCAGTTGCAGTTCGTCCAGCGCCAGCACCTCGCGGGCGGTCTCGGCCAGGCGCGTATGGCCCAGGTGCACCGGGTCGAAGCTGCCGCCCAGCAGGCCGATTTTTTTTATAGCCATTGCCGGGGTTTCAGGAAGGCGGCCAGTTCCGCCTCGGGGGTGTTGGCCGCGGGAGTCCAGTTGTAGCGCCAGGCGGCCATGGGCGGCATGGACAGGAGGATGGACTCGGTGCGTCCGCCCGATTGCAGGCCGAACAGCGTGCCGCGGTCGAACACCAGGTTGAATTCGACGTAGCGGCCGCGGCGGTAGGCCTGGAAGTCGCGCTGCTGATCGCCGTATGGCGTGGATTGGCGTTTCTCGACGATGGGCAGGTAGGCGCCCAGGAAACTGTCGCCCACTGATTTCGTCATGGCGAAGCTTTGCTCGAAGCCGCCGTCGTTGACGTCGTCGAAGAAAATGCCGCCGATGCCGCGGGTCTCGTTGCGGTGCTTGAGATAAAAATAGTCGTCGCACCATTTCTTGTAAGCCGGGTATTTGTCCTGGCCGAAGGGCGCCAGGGCATCGTGGCAGGCCTGGTGAAAATGCCGGGCGTCTTCCTCGAAGGGGTAGTAGGGGGTGAGATCCAGGCCGCCGCCGAACCAGAATACGTCGTCGGCGCCGCCGTGCGCGGGGGCTTTGGCGACGAACAGGCGCACGTTCATGTGCGTAGTGGGAACGTAGGGGTTGCGCGGATGCAGAACCATGGAGACCCCCATGGCCTCCCAGGACCGTCCGGCCAGGTCGGGGCGGTGCGCGCTGGCCGAGGGTGGCAGGGCCTTGCCCTGGACGTGGCTGAACAGGACGCCCGCCCGCTCGAACAGCGGTCCGCCTTCGAGCAGGCGCGACAGGCCGCCGCCGCCTTCTTCGCGCTGCCAGTGGTCGGCCTCGAACGGTGTGCCGTCGGCTTGTTCCAGGGCGGCCACGATGCGGGCCTGAAGATCCAGAAAATAGTCGCGGGCGGAAGAGATGGGCACAACCATGTAGCGAATTCCTTTCAGTTGGCGATGTCCGCCCGACGAATACAGGTCAGGACGAGGTTTCCGAGTGAGAAATGGCGCGCCAGCCGATATCGCCGCGGTACTGGCGGCCGTCGAACTGGATTTCCTGCACGCATTGGTAGGTGGCGGCCTGCGCGCGCTTGACCGAATCGCCCAGCGCCGTCACGCACAGGACCCGGCCTCCCGAGGTCTTGATGGCGCCGTCTTCCAGGCGGGTGCCGGCATGGAACACGAAACACTCGCCATTGCCTTGCGGCAGGCCGGTGATGACGTCGCCGGTGCGCGGCGTGCCGGGATAGTTCTTGGCGGCGAGCACGACGCCCAGGGCCGTACGCCGATCCCAGGTGATGCTGGCCTTTTCGAGCGTGCCGTTGACGGCGTGCTCGAAGACTTCGGTCAGGTCGCTTTTGACGCGCATCATGATGGGCTGGGTTTCAGGGTCGCCCATGCGGCAGTTGTACTCCAGCACCTTGATCGGGCGGCTGGCATCGGGGCCGTCGCCGATCATGAGCCCGGCGTACAGAAAGCCGGTATAGGGAATGCCGTCCTTGGCCATGCCCTGCAAGGTGGGGTGGATGACTTCGCGCATGATGCGGTTGTGCAAGGCCGGCGTGACGATGGGCGCGGGCGAGTAGGCGCCCATGCCGCCCGTATTGGGGCCCTGGTCGTGGTCGAGCAGCCGCTTGTGATCCTGGCTCGTGGCCAGAACCAGCACTTCGTGGCCGTCGCTCATGACCATGAAGCTGGCTTCTTCGCCCTGCAGGCATTCTTCGATGACCACGCGCGCGCCAGCCGGCCCGAGAGAGCCGTCGCCGAGCATTTTATCGATGGCTTCATGGGCTTCCTGGACGCTGGTGGCCACGACAACGCCCTTGCCGGCCGCCAGGCCGTCGGCCTTGACGACGATGGGCGCGCCTTGCTCGCTGATGTAGGCCTTGGCCTGCTCGGGGTCGGTAAAGGTCTGGTAGGCCGCAGTGGGAATATGGTGGCGCACCATGAAGGCCTTGGCGTAGTCTTTCGAGCTTTCCAGTTGCGCCGCTTTTTGCGTAGGCCCGAAAATCTTCAGGCCGGCGGCGCGAAAGGCGTCGACGATGCCCGCCGCCAGCGGCGCCTCGGGCCCGACGACGGTATAGGCCACGTTTTCCTTGCGGGCGAACGCAATCAGGTCGTCGGCCGATGTCAGCTCGACGTTTTCGAGCAGGTCGGTGGTGGCGGTGCCGCCGTTGCCTGGAGCTACGTAGACTTTCTGGATCCGCTCCGATTGGGCCAGCCGCCAGGCCAGGGCATGTTCGCGTCCGCCGCTGCCGATAACAAGGAGTTTCATGATGGTAATGTGGTGTCCTGGGATTACTGTATAGCGAAGTGGGGAAGGCCGGGTTGATTTGACTCAACCCGGACGCAACGATGAGGGCGCTTTATTCCTGTTCGTCGAGCACGGCTGTGGTGAATACCTCCTGGACATCGTCCAGGCTTTCCAGCACGTCCAGCATTTTCTGCATTTTTGCCGCGTCGTCGCCGGTGAGCTCGGCTTCGTTCAGGGCCTTCATGGTAATGGCCTGAACCTCGGGGACGAGCCCGGCCGCCTCGAAGGCCGTCTTGACGGCGCTGTAGTCGCCTGGCGGGCAGGTGACTTCGATGACGCCTTCGTCGTCGGTCTGGATATCGTCGGCGCCTGCCTCCAGCCCGACCTCCATGACCTGCTCTTCAGAGGTTCCGGGCGCGAAGATGAACTGCCCGCAGTGCTTGAACATGAAGGCCACCGAGCCCTCCTGGCCCATATTGCCGCCGTGCTTGGAAAAGGCGTGGCGAACCTCGGCGACGGTGCGCATGCGGTTGTCGGTCATGCAGTCGACGATGACGGCGGCGCCGCTGGGGCCGTAGCCTTCGTAGCGGATTTCTTCGTAGTTGGCGCCATCCGCTCCGCCCGCGCCGCGCGTGATGGCGCGCTGGATGTTGTCTTTGGGCATGTTGGCCGCCGTGGCTTTGTCCCAGGCCAGGCGCAAGCGGGGATTGGAGTCGGGGTCGGGCCCGGCCGCCCGTGCCGCCACGGTGATCTCACGAATGATTTTTGTCCAGAGTTTGCCTCGTTTGGCATCTTGGCGCCCCTTGCGGTGCTGGATGTTCGCCCACTTACTATGTCCGGCCATAACAATGTCTTAATTGGAAGAAAGAGGCTAATTTTAACGCGTGCAGAGCCCATGGCATGGAATTACACTTATGGATCTTGCAATTGCGTGCATCAAAAGGGAAAAAAATGGCTGAACCCATCGTCCTCGCAAAGAATTCCGCCGGTGCGGCCACTCTTCTGCCGGAGCTGGCCAATCGGCACGGATGCATTACCGGCGCCACGGGCACAGGCAAGACCGTGACGCTGCAGGTCCTGGCGCAGGCTTTTTCAAGGCTGGGCGTGCCGGTTTTCATGGCCGATGTCAAAGGCGACCTGAGCGGTATTTCGCAGGCGGGCCAGCCCAGTCCCAAGCTGCAGGAGCGGCTGGCCAAGCTGGGCCTGCCCGAGCCGGTCTGGGGCGGATGCCCGGTTACGTTCTGGGACGTGTTCGGAGAGCAGGGCCATCCGGTGCGCGCCACGGTATCCGACATGGGGCCGCTGCTGCTGGCGCGGATGCTCGAGCTCAACGACACTCAGGAAGGCGTGCTGGCCATGGTCTTCAAGGTGGCCGACGACGAAGGCCAGCTTATTCTGGACCTCAAGGATTTGCGGGCCATGCTGCAGAATGTGGCCGATCGCGCCGCCGAGCTGCGCACGAAGTACGGGAACGTGTCCTCGGCTTCCATCGGCGCCATACAGCGCAGCCTGCTGCAGCTCGAAACCCAGGGGGCCGACCGGTTTTTCGGCGAGCCCATGCTCAGCGTGCACGACCTGATCCGCTGCGACGAAAAAGGCCAGGGCATGGTCAATATCCTGGCCGCCGACAAGCTCATGCAGGCTCCGCGCCTGTACGCGGTGTTTTTATTGTGGCTGCTGGCCGATTTGTACGAAACCCTGCCCGAGGTCGGCGATCTTGAAAAACCCAAGTTCGTGTTTTTCTTCGACGAGGCGCATTTGCTGTTTTCGGATGCGCCCAAAGCCTTGCAGGAAAAAATCGAGCAGGTCGTGCGCCTTATCCGTTCCAAGGGCGTAGGGGTGTATTTCGTCACGCAGAATCCGCTGGACATTCCCGAGACTGTCCTCGGGCAATTGGGAAATCGTGTGCAGCATGCGCTGCGGGCCTTCACCCCACGCGACCAGAAGGCCGTGAAGACGGCGGCGCAGACCATGCGGCCCAATCCGGGCCTGGATATCGAGGCCGCCATCACCGACCTGGGGGTCGGCGAAGCTCTGGTATCGCTGCTCGACGCAAAAGGGCGGCCGTCGCCGACCGAGAGGGCCTGGGTGCTGGCGCCGGGCAGCCGCATCGGGCCGGCCACCGAAAGCGAGCGTCAGGCGCTGCGCGCGGCCTCGCTGCTGGGCGGCAAGTACGAGCAGACCGTCGATCGCGAGTCCGCCTACGAAATCCTGCTGAAGCGCGCCGAAGGCGGGGCCGCGCCGGCGGGCAAGGGCGCCGCTCCAGGCGGTCAGGCGCCCGCGACGGCCTCCACAGGCGCGGCGGCCGGCGGGCTGGCGGATGCGGTCAGCGACTTTCTTTTCGGTTCGACCGGACCTCGCGGAGGCCGGCGGGAGGGTGTGGTGCAGCAAGTGGCCAAGAGCATGGTGCGGCGCACGGCAACGCAGTTGCTGCGCGGCGTGCTGGGCTCTTTGGGACGCCGCTGACCATCCCCCACGGCGTGAATCGTTCCGGGCAATTCAACATTCGCAGCAATCAGGAGCTCATTGTGACTCAACAAGTAAAGGCCATACGCATCGACGCCAAGGGCGGGCCCGATGTCTTGAAACTCGTGACGGTGGATTTGCCGCCGCCCGAAAAAAACGAGGTCACCATCCGGCAGAAGGCCGTGGGCCTGAATTTCCTGGACATCTATTTTCGCAGCGGTTTGTACCCGCAGCCATTGCCGCATGGCATAGGCTGCGAGGCTTCCGGCGTGGTGGAGGCGGTGGGCGCCGACGTCCGGCATCTCAAGGTGGGGGATCGCGTGGCATACGGCCTTAGCCCGCTGGGCGCCTATGCCGAAGCCCGCAATATACCGGCCAAGCTCGTGGTCAAGCTGCCCAAGGCCATCAGTTTCGAGGAAGGGGCGGCCATCATGCTCAAGGGGCTGACCACCCAGTACCTGCTGCGCCAGACCTATCGCCTGCAGGGCGGCGAAACCATCCTGTTCCATGCCGTCGCGGGCGGCGTGGGGCTGCTTGCCTGCCAGTGGGCCAAGGCGCTGGGCGTCAAGGTCATCGGCACCACCTCCAGCCCCGAAAAAGCGGCCCTGGCCAAGGCCAACGGCGCCTGGGAGGTCATCGACTACACCCGCGAGAACGTGGTCGAGCGCGTACTGGAATTGACGGCGGGCAACAAGGTTCCCGTCGTGTACGACAGCGTCGGCAAGGACACCTGGCTGACGTCTCTGGACTGCCTTCAGCCGCGCGGCCTGATGGTGAGCTTCGGCAATGCCTCGGGGCCGGTCGAAGGCGTCAACCTGGGCATCCTGGCCACCAAGGGTTCGCTGTACGTAACCCGGCCGACCCTGGCCGATTTCGTGGCGACGCAGGAAAAAATGGCGGCCGCCGCCAAGGAACTGTTCAGCATGATCACCGCCGGGAAGATCAAGGTGCACATCGGCCAGCGCTTCCCCCTGCACGAGGCCGGCAAAGCCCACGCCGCGCTGGCGGGACGCCAGACGCAGGGGGCCACGATTCTGACCGTGGAATAAATCCCGGTAGCCAGCCGGCTCTTCGGCTGGCTACTTGACCCGTATCTCTTTTGCCACCGCGCTGGAGCCGTTCACGCGGCTGCATTGTCCCGCCTGATCGTTCTTGGCGGGCGATACCGGCCCGTACAGCGAGTTCTTGTTGTGCACCTTATCCAGCGAGGTGGTCGTCCAGCCGTTCTGCGCGATGGTGATGCGGGTGCCGTCGTTGAAAGTGAAGCTCACATTGCCTTTGCCGGGCGTGCCAAAGCCCTTGACCGCGTAGGCCTGGCGTTCGTCGGCGCTGGGGGCGGCGGCATAGCGTTTCTTGTCGATGCTTCCCCAAATGGTGATGTCCGACCCCAGCTTGGAGTTGCCGAGGGCGGGGATGCGGCAGTGATACAGATCCACGAATTTGCGGCCATCGACGGGCGGGGGCCGGGAGGCGGGGCGTTCCTCGGGAGGCTTGGACGTGGTCCTGGCCATCAAGGCGTTTATGCATTGCTTGTAATCTTCGCCCGAGCTAGCGGTGGAACTGTTCAGTTTTTCGGTGCATTTCTGCACTTCGGCGTTGATCTGTTCCCGCGTCAATTTTTCCGCGCACACGTTGGCGGCGAATCCGAAAGCAGTCAGCAGCACCGTAATGCAGGCGGCGGTTTTCATGGCGGTTCCCCTTTTTGTTTTGCATGATCCGGGCGATTGGCTCTGAATGGCATCGGTGCCGGTATTGCGGGCCATGCAGCGAACTATCTGGCTGTTATGAGGGGAATTCTCTTCTTTGCCCTGAACCCTGGGTATAGGACGTTCGGATGATTTCATTTTGCCTTGGGACGGTCCAGCGAGAAAAAAGGCCCCCACGCTGCGCCGCTTGCGCGGCTTGCTGCCCCCAAGGGGGCACCTTTTGCCTTGGGACGGCCCGGCGGGAAAAGGCCCCCACGCTGCGCCGCTTGCGCGGCTTGCTGCCCCCCAAGGGGGCACCTTTTGCCTTGGGACGGCCCGGCGGCAAAAAAAAGCCGGCTGTGATGCCGGCTCCGGATGTTTCAGTCTTCTATGCGGAAGCCGCGCGAATCGATTTTGACATCCGGCTTGTAATTCACGATTCGCTCGGAAGAGATATGGATTCCCAGCAACTGGGTCACTTCGGTTGGGCTGGTGGTGAAGGCGTGCCACACGCCGGGATGCAATTCCACGGTGTCGCCCTTGTGCAGTACGACAGTCTGTACGCCGTCGACCTCGATCCGGAATTCGGCCGAGCCCTCCAGGATGATGAGGTACTCGATATAAGGATGGCAGTGAAAAGGCACATCGTAGCCAGGCTGGCAGGTTTGCAGCGCCGACCGGATCGGCGTGTTGCGCTGGGGGCCGCCGATCAGCACGCGCAAATCGCTTTGTGAGCCGTACGACACATACTCGGCATCTGCGAGCCGTTTTACATTAAACCCATTCACGTCTTTCTCCTGTTGGATTGGGTGATTTCTGGATATGGAAGTCCATATGCGATAGCACTATTCGTTGAGTAATTTCCACTCGCCATGTTCGACCTGCACCAGCACTCGAGCGCGCTTGTCCACGCCGTAGTGGTCGGTTGCGCTCATGTTGTAGACGGCATGAGTGCCCTTGACTTCTTTGTTGCTTTCAATGGCGTTGCGCAAGGCCTGGCGGAACTCGGGCGTGCCCGGCTTGCCGGTTTTCAGGGCAACGGGGATAGCGGCCTGGATGATGAGGCCGGCGTCCCAGGCATAGGCGGCAAAGGCGTTGCGGCTGCCGGCGCCATAGGCTCCTTCGTAGCGTTTGATGAAGTCCATTCCCGTGGCCTTCAGGGGATGATCGGCGGGCAGTTGTTCGGCGACGACCACCGGGCCGGTCGGCGCGATGACGCCTTCGGCGCTCTTGCCGGCAACCCGGATGAAGTCGAGATTTACCACGCCGTGCGTGTGATAGATCTGATGGCGGTAGCCGCGTTCCACCGCCGCTATCTGGGCGATGGCGGCGGGTGATCCGGAGGCCCCCACGAAAATGGCGTCCGGCTGGGATGTGACGACCTTGAGGGCTTGTGAGTTCACCGACGTGTCGTTTCTCGTGTAGCGCTCGTTGGTGGTGACGGTGATGCCCCGGGTCGCTCCGCCGCTCTTGGCGTAGTTGTAGTTCATGTCGCCCCAGGCGTCGGCGAACCCGATATAGCCGAGCTTTTTCACTTTGTGGGCATGCATGTGATCCAGCAGGGCGTCGACCATCAGCGGGATCGGCTGCGGCACCGCGAAAGTGTAGGGCAGTTTGGCGGGATCGAGAGGAATAGGGCAGATGGTGATGATCGGAACCTTGACTTCGTTGGCGACGCTGCTTTGCGCAATCGCCACCGGTACGGTGCTCGAGCCAATGATGACGTCGACCTTGTCGTCGGAGATCAGCTTGCGGGCGTTTCGTGCGCCGACGGTCGGGTCGCTGGCATCGTCCAGCATGACGTAGCGGACGGCCTCGCCCGCAACCGTCTTGGGCAGGAGGGGGACCACCTTGGCTATATGCGTGCCTAGCGAGGCGCCGGGCCCGGTGGCGCTTACCGAGATGCCGACCACGACCTCGGCGCATGCCGCCCCCGACCATGCGGCAATCAATACCGCCAAAAGTACTTTTCTCATTTTGTCTCCTTTGTGCATTTCGATGAATGTGCGGCATGCGCCGCGGGGTATTCGAACTTTGCTTTAATCTAGAATACTAGTGTAGAATACCAAACTAGAATACTAGACTTGAAGGGGTAAAACGTCAATAGAAAGACGAGGCCGTTCAAGTGAAGGAGGAGACAATGCCATTTCAGCTAGAGAACAAGGTTGCTCTGATAACCGGGGCGGCCAGCGGGATAGGGCTTTCGGTCGCCCGGGGTTTCCTGGCCGAGGGAGCGAGGGTCGTAGCGTTCGACCGCGTTCCCGGGGTTCTGGAAAACGAATTTCCTGGGGGCGAAGTGGTTTGTTGCGCTGGCGATGTTCGTTCGCTTGCCGACAACCGGCGCGCCGTCGAATTGGCGGAAAGCCGCTACGGCAGGCTGGATGTGCTGGTCGCCAATGCCGGTATCTATGACAACCGCAGGCCGTTCTTGTCTTTTTCGGACGTCGAGCTTGACGCCGCCTTCGACGAGCTCTTTGCCGTCAATGTCAAGGGGTATATGCTTGCCGCGCGCGCGGCGGCCGACATTCTGGCCCGTAACCGGGGAGCCATCATCTTTACCAGCTCCATATCCGGCACTCATGCCGGCTTTGGCGGAGCGCTTTACGTTTCAGCCAAACATGCCATCAATGGCCTGACCAAGCAGTTGGCCTTGGAGCTCGCGCCTCGGGTGCGGGTAAACGCCGTCGCGCCGGGCTATGCGCCCACCGGCTTGCGTGGGCTGGAAAGCCTTGGCCAGGACAAGAACCCCGTCAGCCCCGCGCCTGAAAATCTGCCTTTGCAGGCCATCGCGACCCCGGACGACTACGCTTCGGCTTATGTCTTTCTTGCTTCGGAGGCGGCTGCGCGCATGGCGACGGGAAGCATTTTGGCGCTCGACGGTGGAACCGCCATTCGCGGCCCTCGGGTTTAGGCGTGGGCGCCCGGAACATCATCTTCGTTGGAGAAAAAAGAATGAGTGACCCCAATCTCTTGAGCACATCGTGCGATGCTGCCTCGACGCCTCTACCGCCTCTCATCGACGCGGATGCCGCGTTGGGGGCGTATCGGGCCGGAGACCTCATGGCTCCCGACGGGTCTTCCGTCGACCGCCGAATTTTCGTCGACGAAAGCCTTTATCGCCTGGAGCAAGAGCGGATTTTTGCAAAATGCTGGCTATATCTTGGCCATGAAAGCGCTCTGCCGACAAACGGGTCCTTCATGACGACCACCATGGGCGAGGATCCGGTCATTGTCGTGCGCGACAAGACTGGCCGCCTGAGGGTATACCTCAATAGCTGCAGCCATCGCGGCGCCAAGGTGTGCCGAGTGGATTCCGGTGTGGCGACGATGTTCAAGTGTCCCTACCATGCGTGGGCTTTCAACACCGAAGGCGAGCTGGCGTCCGTACCGCGCATGGGGTCGGTCTACGGCGACAAGCTCGACCGCGGCCAACTCGGCTTGCGGGAGGCGCCCCATGTCGACAGCTTCGGCGGAATGATTTTCGCGAGCTGGGATCCGCAGGCGCCGACCTTGCGCGAATACCTGGGCGATATGGCGTTCTACCTGGAACTGATGTTGAATCGCATGGATGGCGGCACGGAACTGATTGGCGGCGTTCATCAATGGACCATCAACGTGAACTGGAAGATACCGTCGGAGAATTTCGCCGGCGACCATTATCACGTTTCTTCCACGCACGGCGCCGGCGTGGAAATGGGTTACCGGAGCAGGCTGAGCAATGATGGCTATTGCATTCAAACCGGCAATGGCCATTCCATTGGCAGCGAGCGCGGGGGCGCGCAGCAGGGCACGGCCGTCAAGACCGACTACGACGCCTTCATGGCGCAGATGCGCAGCGAACTGGTGGCCAAATATGGCGAATCCGCCTCGGCCTTCGTGCCGATAGGCGTGGGCACGATTTTTCCCAATATGTCTTTCATGGATACGGCGCGTTTCCGTACCTTCCGCGTGTGGCATCCGCGCGGCGTGGACAAGATCGAGGTGCATTCCTGGTGTCTGGTCGACAAGGCCATGCCGCCCGCGCTCAAAGCGGCGGTTCGCAAGCAATATTCCCTTGCCTTCGGTCCCGGGGGGATTTTTGAGCAGGACGACGGCGATGTCTGGCAGAGCGTCCAGGATAATTTGCGCGGCCATATCGGGCGGCAGGGAAGATTCAATTACCAGATGGGAGTGGGCCGCGAAGCGCCGACTTCGTCTCGTTATGGGCCGCCTTTTCCGGGTAGCACGAGCGATATCCTGATGACCGAAGCCAACCAGCGGGCGTTCTACCGGCACTATGCCTCGCAAATGATCGGCCCCGACCGCAAGCCATGAACGCAGGAAGAACCATGACCGACGCATTGAATACCCAATTATGGACGGCGGTGGAAAATTTCTATCGCCGCGAAACCTTGCTCCTGCAGGATCGTCGCTACCGGGACTGGCTGGAGCTCATGGACGACCAGATCAGTTATCGGGTTCCCGTTACGACCTCCACGCTGGATGGGCTGGTAAGCAGCGAGGACGAGCTCGGCTACTACGACGAGAACCTGGAGCTGCTCAGGGCGCGTGTCGCCAAGCTGGAAAGCAAGCTGTCGTGGGTGGAGCAGCCTCCATCGCGATTGCGCTATTTCATTCAGGTGGTTGACATTGCCGCACAGGATGACGGGTTGATCGTTGCTCGAAGCAACCTTCTGCTTCTGCAGTACCGCTGGAACATGGAACAGCAATTCAGCGGCGGGCGCACCGACTTGCTGGCGCCCCAGGATGGCGAGCACAGTTTTCGCCTGCTGAACCGGAGGGTTGTTCTTGATAGGCAGGCGCTCGGAAACCAGGGCTTGAGCGTATTTTTCTGAAACAGGATGCCCGATGATTGCCGCCGCTACCGTCCATTTCCCTTACATGACCGCCTGGCCCGAGCAGGCGGGACCCGAGCACCGCGACGCGACGCATCGAGGCTTTGCGCGCATCGGCAAGGCTTTCGCCGATGCGGATGTGGAGACGCTCATCGTGTTCACCAGCGAGCACATCGTGAACCTCCAGCCGCGGATGGCGCCGGCTTTCATCATCGGGACGGGCGCCGTGCACGCTTCTTTTCCCGAGCCGCAGTTCAGGCTCGAGCCTGTGGCGAGGCCGGGCGACCCGGAGCTGGCATGCGCTCTTGCAGAATGCCTTTATGCGAATGGCCTGGATCCCGCCCATTCCAGCGAGCTTCGACTGGATCACGGCACGACTTTGCCCTTGCAGCAACTGAGGGTCTCCGCCGACGTCCGCATCGTGCCCATCATCATCAATACCTTGTTTCCTCCGTTGCCGACGTTGCGGCGGTGCAGGGAGCTTGGGGCCGCGGTTGCCGCCGCCTTGCGGCAAAACGGCATGGGGCGGCGCGTGGGGATGCTTGCCACCGGGGGCATTTCACATGCGGTCGGCCAGCCGGGCATGGATCGCAACGATCCGCAGTTCGATGCGGAGTTCGTCGCCGCTCTCGTCGCGGGCGACCTGGACAAGGCCTGCGCATATCCGGACAGCGCGCTCGATGCCCGCGGCAATGGCACGCACGAGATCCGCAGTTGGATCGCGGCCGCGGCGGCCATGGGCAGCAGCCGCGCCGAGGTCGTCACGGCCATTCCCTATGTGCCGGGGTGGTACACAGGCGTGTATCAGATGCTGTGGGAGTCTTTATGAGAGAAAGCACGGTCACCCAATTTCTGATCGACATCACGCGCGGCCATTTGAAAGAGGCCTATGAAAAAAGCAGCGAAGACGTGATCGCTGCGGCATCATTGCCGGATGCCTTGCGCGCCGCCGTGCGCGAGCGGGATATCGGCGCTTTGTGGCTGGCAGGGGTTTCTCCCATGGCTCTGCTCTATTTTTCGCGCGCGGTGGGGTGGTCCATGGAGCGCTACTACGCATGCATAACCGAAGCCGAACTCAGGAAAGCGGATCGAGCCAGTTCCGTTCCAGAAGCTCGGCGCGAGCCTCCACAAAAGAATCGATAGAGCGTTCCACATGACTGCTTATCAGGCGCCGCGCTTTCTTGGGGTCGTGCTGTTCAAGAGCATCGACGAGCTCGGAGTGCTCCCTCGCGACGTTTTCGTCGCGCAGCGAGGTGAGGCGCGCGCCGCTGGCGATCAAATACATTTTTCCCCGTACGCTCATCAGTTCCTGGCGGATCTGATGCAGGTTGGCCATTTCGGCCATCCGGATATGGAAGGCTTCGTCGATGGTGTACATGTCCTCCCGGCTTTCTCCCGCACCATTCAGAATGGCGCGCAGCTCCTTGATGTCGTCGGCCGTTGCCGTCTTGCACAGGCGATCGACCACGATTTGCTCCAGAGCGACCCGGAGGAGGCGGATTTCGCTGATGGCGGCTTCGTCCAGGTCGATGAGGCGGTAGCCGCGCTTGGGAACGATTTCCACCACGCCGTCGCGATACAGGTTCAGCAAGGCTTCGCGAACCGGAGTGCGGGAAACGCCGAGCGATTCGGCGAGAGTGCTTTCGGAAAAGAACTGGCCTCTGGGAATCTTGCCGTCGCGAATAGCGCGGCGGATGGCTTTGTAGCCTTGCTGGGCGAGGGATTCGGAGCGGACCAGGCTATTGAGCTTTGACATTGCAGGTTTGGGTTACTAGAGAAAGTCTTGTGGTTGCGCGTAGTATGTCACATTCTACGCATCCATGAGACGTTGCAGAGGAAATTCATGGATCTTGGATTGAAAGATAAAGTCGCCCTGGTTACCGGGGCCTCGCGGGGGCTGGGGCGAGCCGCGGTCAACGCATTGGCGGCCGAGGGCGCCAACGTGCTCGTCGTTGCGCGCCCCAGCGCGGAACTGGACGAGATCGAATCGACCTACTCCGGCCGCTGCAAGGTGGTGGCCGGCGACCTGAGGGATCCGGCATTGCCGCAAATAGCGGTCGAGGCCGCGCTGGAGCAATTCGGGCGCCTGGACGTGGCCATCGTCAATACACCCGGGCCTCCCGCGCTGCTGCCCTTGCAGGCCAGCGATGCGGACTTCGCCTCTGCCTTCGAATCCACATTCTATCCAGCGGTGAGGCTGGTGCGAGGCGCCAGCGCGGCCATGCAAAAGGGCAAATGGGGCCGCATCGTCATCATTTCCTCGACCAGCGTCAAAGCGCCCAAGCCGTTTCTTTGCCTGTCGGCGGCTGCGCGCAGCGCTTTGTGGGCTTGGGCCAAGAGCGCTGCGCCCAAGCTTTACGAGAGCGGAATCACGATCAATGCGGTCTTCGCCGGCCCGCACGAAACCGGCCGCGCACTCGAGCTGGGAGTCAAGGATCGCGTGATCGGCCGGCCAGATGACTTCGGGCATTTTGTGGTTTCTTTGTGCGGCGAAGCGACCAGCTATATCACGGGCACGGGATTCCTGGTCGACGGCGGCGAACTGACGGGTATCTGAACATGACGAAACTTCATGTCCTGCAAGCAGGGCGCGGGCCGCGGCTTCTTTTGCTGCACGGCATCGGCGCGAGCGCGACGACCTGGGACAAACAAATGGCAAGGCTGGGCACGGATTTCACCTGCCTTGCGCCTGATTTGCCGGGTTATGGGGATTCGCCGCCTCCCGCCGGCGCGGGGCTGGCGCCCATCCTCGATGCCGTGGCGGACGTGCTGGACGAAGAGCCTGCCCATGTGCTTGGCGTTTCGTTCGGAGCCCTGCTCGCGCTTGCCCTGGCCCATTATCATCCTCGATTGGTGCGTTCGCTGACGCTCGCGGATGCGACCCTTGGCCGGGCCTGTTTGGCCGATCGCGAACGGGAGAAATGGCTGCAAGGACGGCTTGACCTGTCGCAAAACCTTCAAGCGATAAGCATGCAGAGGGCCGCCGAGATTGCGGCCCCGGGCGCATCGACGCAAGTCGTCGAGGAAATAGCGCGGCATATGCGCCGCGCGCGCCCCGAAGGATATATGGCGGTCGCCAGAACCATTGCCGCTACGGACGCCAGGCCCTGGCTTGCGTCGATTGAAGCGCCGGCGCTTGTCCTATGCGGCGAGGATGACCAGGTAACCGGGGCCGCTGTCTCGCAAACCCTGGCGGATTCATTATCTTGCGCGAGCCTGCATACCATACCGAATGCGGGGCATGCCCCGCATATCGAACAGCCCGACGAGTTCGCCCGGGTCGTGCGGGAGTTTCTTCGAGGCCAGGAGCGTCAGTCTTCCTGGTGATAGCGCCGCACGCGTTCGACTTCGTTTTTCGAGCCCAGCACCACGCCGATGCGCTGGTGCAGGGCCGAGGGCTGGGCGTCCAGGATGCGTTGATCGCCGTCGATGGAGGCGCCGCCGGCCTGTTCGACGATGAAGCTCATGGGGTTGGCTTCGTACATGAGACGCAGCTTGCCTTTTTTGCCCGAGGCGCGCTGGTCGCGCGGGTACATGAAGATGCCGCCGCGCGTCATGATGCGATGCACGTCGGCCACCATGGAGGCGATCCAGCGCATGTTGTAGTTCTTGCCCAGGGGGCCGGTTTCGCCGGCCAGGCAGTCGTCGATGTAGCGCTTGACCGGCTCTTCCCAGTGCCGCATATTGGACATATTGATGGCGAATTCGCTGGTGTCCTCGGGGATGGTCATGTTGTCGGTGGTCATGACCCAGGTGCCCATTTCGCGATCCAGCGTAAAGCCCGCCACGCCCGAACCCACGGTTAGAACCAGCATGCTTTGCGGCCCATAGACAGCATAGCCGGCGGCCACTTGCTGCGTGCCGGGCTGCAGGAAATCGGCTTCTTCGATTTCACGTGTCTTGGCGGTTTCGGGCGCGCGCAATACCGAGAAGATGGTGCCGATGGAAACATTGACATCGATGTTCGAGGAGCCGTCCAGGGGATCGAACAGCAGCAGGTAGCCGCCCTTGGGGTATTCGTTGGGAATGCGGTGTATGGTTTCCATTTCCTCGGAAGCCATGGCCATCAGGTTGCCGCCCCATTCATTGGCTTCGAGCAGGATCTCGTTGGACAGCACGTCCAGTTTCTTCTGAACCTCGCCCTGCACGTTTTCGGTTTCC
This sequence comes from uncultured Burkholderiaceae bacterium, assembly GCA_937871985.1. The sequence goes on along the minus strand of CALMPB010000327.1, from coordinate 59,407 downwards.
AGGCTGCCCAGCACTCCGCCCAGGGCGCCTTTGCCGACGGCGTGGCCAATGGCCTTGCACGCGCGCGCCACGGTTTCGATGAGCAGCCGCAGTTCGGCGGTGACAGCCTGGCCGCTGCGTTGTTGTTCAACCAGGTACTGGGTAAGTGTTTTGCGTTTCAAGTTGGACTCCGGCTAGACTTTTAAAGCTTTGGTCACGATCTCGGCGACATTGCGCGAGAGCGATGGATGTTGTTGGATGCGTTCGTAGCTTTGCTTGATGGCGTCGCGATTGGCGGGAATATAGCGCGACCAGTTGTCGTAGGCGCGCGCAAGGCGCGCCGCGATTTCGGGGTTGAGGTCGTTCAGCGCGATGACCTGATCCGCCCAGAACTCGTAGCCCTCTTGAGAGTGCGCGTTCGACAGGTTGTTCATGCAGAACTGGAAAATGAGCGAGCGCGCGCGATTGGGGTTGCGCAAGGTGAACGCGGGGTGCGCCATCAGCGCGCGCACCGTTGCAACATGCGTTGCGGGGGCGGTGGCCTGAAGCGTGAACCAGCGGTCGACCACCAGGGGGTCATGCTGCCACTGCTCGTAGAAGTCGGCCAGGGCCTGGGCACTGGTGGCAGGGGCGCCGTAGTGAACCAGGGCCGAGAGCCCGCCCATGCGATCCGTCATGTTGCGGGCTTCGCGGAATTGCCTGAGCGCCATGTCCTGGGCTTGAGGATGCTTGCCGGCCATGAGGTAGGCCAGCGCCAGGTTCTTGAGCGCGCGGCGCCCGGACGACAGCGCATCGGGCGTGTAGGGCGCCTGGTTGTCGGGGTCGCCGGCCGAGCGATACGCATCGAGCCATAGCGGCGCCAAGGCCTGGCCGAGGACTTCGCGCAAATACCGGCGCGCTTCGGCCACGGACACCGGATCCATGGGCGCGGTTTTTTCCATGAGGATTTTTTCGCCGGGCAAGGTCAGCGCCCGGGTGCGGTAGGCGGGAGTCAGTTGGGTATCTTGCAGAACCGCGCGCCAGGCATCGATGAAATCCTGGTCGACGCTGGGCGAGGTCTTGGCCTGGATTGCCGCGATGATCTTGAGCAGTTGGCGGGTGGCCAGTTCCTGGCCGGCCTCCCAGCGGGCGAAGGGGTCGGGGTCGTGCCGGGCCAGCAGATTGAGCTGGGCGCTGGTGTAGTCGTAGTCGACGATGACCGGCGCCGAGAAGTTGCGCAGCAACGAGGGGACGGGCTGGCCGGGTATGCCCGGGAATACCCAGGTTTGCCTTGCGTGGTCGAACTCCAGCACGGCCGTGTCCTGCTTTTTGCCGTCGAGCTCGATCTGGATGGGCCTGCCTTGCTGGTCGAGCAGGCCGATGGCGAAGGGAATCAGCAGGGGCGGCTTGGCGGCGGGCGGCTCGCGCAGCTTCTCGATGCCGACCGGGTCGCAGTGCTGCGACAGCGTGATGCGGCACGATTGCGCGGCCGCGTCGTAATCCAGCTCTACCTTGACGCGGGGCGTGCCGGCCTGCGAATACCATTGCCGGAAGACGCCGAGGTCTTTGCCCGGATTGCGCTTGCTGTAAACCGACTCCATGGCGTTGACGAAATCGTCGCAGGTGACGGCGCTGCCGTCGTGGCGGCGGAAGTACTCGTCCATGCCCGCCCGGAAGCCGTCCTCGCCCAGCAGGGTGTGCTGCATGCGTATGACCTCGGCGCCTTTTTCATACACGGTCGCGGTGTAGAAGTTGCCGATTTCCTGGTAGCTTTCGGGCCGGATGGGGTGGGCCATGGGGCCGGCGTCTTCGGGGAACTGCGCCGAGCGCAGCACGCTGACGTCGTCGATGCGCTTGACGGCCCGCGCGCTGGCGGCTTCGGCGGCGGGCAGCCCCCGCGCCTGCATGTCGGCCGAGAATTCCTGGTCGCGAAAGACCGTAAGGCCTTCCTTGAGGGAAAGCTGGAACCAGTCGCGGCACGTTACGCGGTTGCCGGTCCAGTTGTGGAAGTACTCGTGCCCGATGACGCCCTCGATGGCATGGAAGCTGGCATCGGTGGCCGAATCGGGGTCGGCCAGCACGTACGAGGAGTTGAAGATATTGAGGCCCTTGTTTTCCATGGCCCCCATATTGAAGTCCCGTGCCGCCACCACCATGAAGCGGTCCAGATCCAGTTCCAGCCCGAAGCGGGTTTCATCCCATTTGACGGCCCGCGCAAGGCTGTCCAGCGCCCAGGCGGTTTTGCCTTCGGAACCCCGGTCGCTGTATACCTGCAGCAGGACATTGCGCCCGCTGGCCGTGCTGGTGGCCAGTTCGCGGCAGCTGAAGTCGCCGGCCACCAGGGCGAACAGGTAGCAGGGCTTGGGGTGGGGGTCTTCCCAGTGCGCTTCATGCGCGCCGCCGGGCAGTTCGCGGCTTTCCAGCAGGTTGCCGTTGGACAGCAGCAAAGGGTAGCGGGACTTGTCGCCCCTGAGCACGACGCGGTAGCGCGACATGACGTCGGGACGGTCGGGAAACCAGGTAATGCGGCGAAAGCCCTCGGCCTCGCACTGCGTGAACAAATTGCCGCCCGAAACGTACAGCCCCATCAGCGTGGAGTTGTCGGCCGGCCGGCACAGGCTGACGATGGTCAGCGTGAAGGCAGCGGCAGCGGGGAAGACGGTGAGGGTTTCGTCGTTGAGCTGGTATTCGCCGGCCGCCAGCGCGCGGCCATCGATGGCGACGGACTCCAGGACCAGGTCTTGTCCGTTCAGCACCAGAGGCTGGTTTTCGGCGGTGGCGCGTTCGAAGGAAAGCTCGGCCCGGACACGAGTCTGCTTCTCGTCCAGATCGAAAGACAGCGCAACCTGGGGGAGCCGGTAGGGATATGGCTGGTAGTCGTGGCGGGAAATGGTTGGCACGGTATCGGTACGCATGGCGAAGGCCTGATCGGTTCAAGAAAGAATGAAGTCTATTGTAATGTTTGCATGACGATGTTTGCGCCATAGGCCGATTTTTACTGGGATAATGCAACCTTGCTTTGGTAAAACGGTCTTATATGGGTGGCCTTTCGTAAAAAGATCAGGGGCTTTCCGGAACGTACCGCAAATTTGCATCACGTTTCATTACACAAGTGCAGGAGCTCTTATGTTTCAACGTTTCAGGCAATTATGGGCTTCCAGATGGCGTGCCGGGATTGTGTTGGCGAGTCTGGCGCTTCTGGCCAGTTGCGCCGCGCCGACCTGGTCAGCCCGGGTTACCAGCTACGAGCAGTGGCCGCCGGACGCGGCCGGCAAAACGTATCACCTTGTTTCGCAGCAGGAAAAAGCGGGCAATCTCGAATATGAAACCTTTGCCGACATGATACGCGCCAATATCGGCCGCACCGGCCTGGTCGAGGCCGCCGCGGGCCAGAAAGCGCGGTTCACGGTTTCTTTCGAATATGGCAATCCAATAAGCCAGGCCTGGGTGCAGCAATATGCCGATCCGTATTTTTATAATGGCTATGGCCGTTGGGGCGGATATCCGGGCTGGGGTTGGGGAGGCGGGGTTTATTATGCGCCGCCCGTCGTGAATGTGCCCGTTCAGGTATATAAAAACAGCCTTACGGTGATTATCACGGATAATGCCCGCAAGAATGTCGAGGTATATCGATCCAGCGCGGTCAGCACATCGGACCACGACAACCTGCCCGCCGTCATGCCGTATCTGGCGCGCGCCGTATTCGACGGTTTTCCCGGCAACAATGGGCAAGTGCGGGTCATAAGCTACGAAAGGCAGCATTGACGGCCGGCCTTTTGGCCGCCGGGCGCCCGCCGCGACTGGCGGGGCCTTGGGCAATTGCCAGCCGGCCTATCCGCCATTGCGCTGCGCGCGGTTTACGGCTGGTTTGCCCGGGAAGTTATTTGGCAATAAGAAAACCGTCGCGGCTTTTTCCCTGGGCTTCGGCGGCGGAAACCCAGCGCGGCGGCTTTCCGCGCCCCGTCCAGGTTTCTCCCGATTCGGGATTGCGATATTTGGGCGGCACGGTGCGAGTGGCTGTTTTGGCTGCCGCGCCATTTTTGTTTTTTTGCGTGCTTGCCGCGCTTTTTTTATTTAAGGCGGCGGCCAGTTCGGCGGGAGTTATATTATATTCGCGCATCGACTGGATAATGGATGCGATAACGGGATTGCGCCGTTTGGCTTGAAGGGCCTGGGCCTGTTTCTGGAGACGGTTGATTTCTTTTTCGATTTTCGACTGAAGGGCGGCGTAATTGTCACGCGTCATTCGTTGCTCCTGGGAATAGGAATGGATGAGCCGTATGAGGGGAGTGCGGTATTCGAATATGCCCGACCGTGCATATTTCGTAGCGCATTTCTCGATGTTATTACACAAAAGCAGAATATACCCGACTTTTGTTTCGCATATATTTGAATATCGAAAATTTATTATTTCAATCGAATGCGGAATCCTCCGAATACAAATCCGATCAACAACTTGATATTGAAACATAACAGCCATGACAGCCATCAAGGACGATTTTCGCGTTGCAGCCATTCAAACCGTTTCATTTTCCTCCCTCGAGCCTAATCTGGAGCAGGCCGCCGGCCTTATCGCCGAGGCGGCGGCCGACGGCGCCGGACTGATTGCATTGCCGGAATATTTTTGCCTGATGGGGCGGCGGGATCACGACAAGGTCGATCTGCGCGAAACCCCGGGGCGAGGCCCTATCCAGGATTTCCTGCGCGAGCAGGCCCGGCGCCATGCGGTGTGGCTGGTGGGCGGCACCTTGCCTATTGAAAGTCCAGATTCCGGCCGCATCTATAACACCAGCCTGGTGTACGCGCCCGATGGCAGCCAGGCGGCCCGCTACGACAAGATCCATTTGTTCGGCTTCAAAAAGGGCGACGAGTCGTACGACGAATCGGTGTCCATCCGTCCCGGCGAGAACGCCCCTCAGGTTTTCGACGCGCCTTGCGGAAGAACGGGTTTGTCCATTTGCTACGACCTGCGCTTTCCCGAGCTGTTCAGGGCCTTTGGCGAGGTCAGCCTCATCATCCTGCCGGCCGCGTTCACCTATACCACGGGATCCGCGCACTGGGAGATTCTGCTGCGGGCGCGGGCCATTGAAAACCAGTGCTATGTGCTGGCGCCGGCGCAAGGCGGCAAGCATGAAAATGGCCGGCGAACCTGGGGACATTCTGTTCTAATTGACCCATGGGGCGATATTGTCTCCAGCCTTGCGGAAGGCCCGGGCTTCGTGGCGGGCAATATCAATCAGCAGCGCCTGGCCGACGTGCGCCAGGCTTTGCCGGCCCTGAAGCACCGCACGATGTAAACGTTCAATACGGTATGGTTACTTATGAAAATCGCAGACCCCTCCATTAACGCCCTGGCCACGGCCAAATCGGTTTTGCTCGATCCCTGGGGGCTGACAGAATCCGACATGGCCCGCGCGCTGGGCGAGATCTTTACCCATAAGGTCGATTACGCCGATCTGTATTTCCAATATACGCGCAGCGAAGGCTGGAGCCTCGAAGAGGGCATCGTCAAGACAGGCAGCTTTTCCATCGGCCAGGGTGTCGGCGTGCGGGCGCTCAGCGGCGAAAAAACCGCATTCGCCTATTCCGATACGTTGTCCGCCGATGCCCTGCTGTCTTCGGCGCGCGCCGTGCGCACCATCGGCCGCCAGGGGGCGGGGCGCCAGAAGATCATCGCGCCGGACGGCGCTGCCGGCCATGGCCTGTACCCGGCCATCGACCCCCTCAACACTCTGCCGGCGCCCGAAAAAGTGGCGCTGCTCGAACGGGTGGAAGCCATGGCGCGGGCCGCCGATCCCCATGTCATCCAGGTGATGGCGGGGCTGGGCATGGAGTACGACGTGGTGCTGGTGGCCGGCAGCGACGGCCGGCTGGCGGCCGACGTCCGTCCACTGGTGCGCATGTCCCTCACGGTCATCGCCGAACGCAATGGCCGCCGCGAAATGGGCCATGGCGGAGGCGGCGGGCGTACGGGCCTGGCCTATTTCACCGACGACGTTCTGCGTTCTTATGTGCAGCACGCCACGCACGAGGCGTTGGTCAATCTCGAAGCGCGTCCAGCGCCGGCGGGTGAAATGACGGTGGTCCTGGGGTCGGGCTGGCCGGGCATTCTGCTGCATGAAGCCGTGGGCCACGGGCTCGAGGGCGACTTCAACCGCAAAGGCTCCAGCGTGTTTGCCGGACGCATCGGCGAACGCGTGGCGTCCAAGGGGGTAACAGTGGTGGACGACGGCACACTGGCCGATCGCCGGGGTTCGCTGAATATCGACGACGAGGGCAATGCCACGCAGCGCAATGTCCTGATCGAAGACGGCATCCTCAAGGGGTATATGCAGGACTCCCTGAATGCGCGCCTGATGAAGACCTCGGTAACCGGCAATGGCCGGCGCGAATCGTTTGCGCACCTGCCCATGCCGCGCATGACGAACACCTACATGCTGGCCGGCAAGGACGAACCCGAAGCAATCCTGGCCTCGGTCAAGAAGGGGCTTTACGCGGCCAACTTCGGGGGCGGGCAGGTCGACATTACCAGCGGCAAGTTCGTGTTTTCGGCGTCCGAGGCCTACATGATCGAAAACGGCAAGATCACGTATCCGGTAAAGGGCGCGACGCTGATCGGCAACGGGCCGGACGCCATGAACCGGGTCAGCATGATCGGCAACGACCTGCAGCTGGATTCGGGTGTCGGGACCTGCGGCAAGGAAGGCCAGAGCGTGCCCGTCGGGGTGGGAATGCCAACCATACGGATGGACGGCCTGACGGTGGGAGGCACCGCTTAAGCAAGCCAGTTCCGCCGCGCCGTGGCGGCGCTATGCGGTGAATCGAATTGCGCTCCAGAAGCCGGGCTTTCTCCCGGATTTTGGAGCGCAATTTCATTTGGGATGCGGACTGGCAGCAGGGTTGACAGTATTGATTCATGCGCATATGATTTCAGTTGAAATCAATTTAACTGAATTTGTTCTCATCATGAATGATTCTCCAGGAAACACCCAAGCGTACGATTTGCGCATCTTGCGGGCCTTGCGGCGCATTACCCGGCTTATTGCCCTGCATTCGCGCCAGTTGGCGGCGTGCAGCAATATCACCGCGCCTCAGCTTATCTGCCTGAGGGCGGTCATCGACAACGATGCGCCCATCACGGCCACGGCCATCAGCCGCGAAATGCATGTCAGCCCCAGCACGGTGGTCGGCATACTGGACCGCCTCGAGGACAAGGGGCTGGTGCGGCGCGAGCGGGGGCGTGAAGATCGCCGCATCGTGTTTGTTTCCGCCACGGACGACGGCGTTGCGCTGGCGCAGGCCACGCCTTCGCCATTACAGAAAAAGCTGGCCGATGCCTTGAACGACCTGCCCGAGCTGGAGCAGGCCACGATCACATTGTCGCTGGAGCGCATCGTCAGTCTCATTGAAACCAATGGCGTGACGGAAGGGCACGAAGAACCCGTCTCGCCCATTCTCGAGGTTCCCGATGGCATTGTGCCGCCAGAATCGGGATTGGTGGTTTGACTGAATATACTGCGGCATCCTCTTCACCTGAATCATCCATCCACGCATCGGCACGCGATCGAGATTTATCCGGACACGTTCTATTGCGCCATCCCCAGCGCGCGGACGCCTGCGAGATCCATGCGCTCATCCAGCAGTGCCCGCCGCTGGATCTCAACTCCGTCTACACCTATTTGCTGCTTAGCGAGCATTTCGCGGACACCTGCCTGATCGCTTCAAGGGCCGGCCAGATCGATGGCTATGTGTCCGCCTACTTCCCCCCCAAGACTCCCGACGTGCTTTTCGTATGGCAGGTTGCCGTGCACGAGCGCGCCCGGGGAACCGGCTTGGGAAGCCATCTGCTGCGCGGCCTGCTTGCCGGCTCCTCGGCCAGGCGGGCCCGCTATGTTGAAACCACGGTAGGGCCGGACAATGCGCCGTCGCGCAATATGTTCCTGAGCCTTGCCCGGCACCTGGGCGCCCCGGTGCACGAAAGCCTGCTGTTCGATCGCAGTCTTTTCGGGCCGGCCGCCCACGACGACGAACGCCTGATCCGGCTCGGGCCGTTCTGACCACGCGCGCCAAAGCGCAAGCCGTGTTCCGCGGGATGCGGCTTGCGCCAGGCCATTGCCATTCGGAGCCGAAGGCCAAGGCCTCGACTTCGCCTTAACCACGAGAGAGGAAGCAAAATGATGGACTTAAAAATTTTTGACCGGATGGAGTCGGAAGTACGGGGCTACGTCCGGTCGTTCCCGGTTGTGTTCAGCCAGGCCAAGGGCTCGGTGCTGATCGACGAAGCAGGCAAGGAATACATCGATTTCTTCGCCGGGGCCGGCACGCTCAATTACGGCCACAACAATCCCGTACTCAAGGAAAAATTGATCGACTACCTGAATACCGACGGTGTGGTGCACGGTCTGGACATGGCCACGGGCGCCAAGCGGTATTTCATGGAAACGGTCGAGCGCGTGCTGCTCAAGCCGCGCAGCTGGCAATATAAATTGCAGTTCACCGGCCCGACCGGCACGAATGCCGTCGAGGCCGCGCTCAAGCTGGCGCGCCAGGTCACAGGCCGGCAAAACGTGATTTCGTTCACGCATGGTTTTCACGGCGTGAGCGCCGGGTCTCTGGCGGCCACCGCCAATGCCAAATTCCGCGATGCGGCGGGCGTGGCGCTGGGTAACACCACCTTCATGCCCTATGACGGCTATATGGGGCCCGACGTCAATACCATCGCCTACCTCGAGCGCCTGCTCGACGATCCCAGCAGCGGGCTGGACAGTCCGGCCGCAGTCATCGTGGAAACGGTGCAGGGCGAGGGCGGGGTCAATGTGGCGACGCGGCGCTGGCTCAAGGATCTCGAGCGCGTGTGCCACCAGTACGGCATGCTGCTCATCGTCGACGACATACAGGTGGGTTGCGGCCGGACGGGCAACTTCTTCAGTTTCGAGTCGGCCGGCATCCGGCCGGACATCATCACCTTGTCCAAATCCTTGTCGGGCTTCGGTCTGCCGATGTCGCTGGTGCTGATGAAGCCCGAGCTGGATGTCTGGAAGCCGGGCGCCCACAGCGGCACCTTCCGGGGCAATAACCTGGCCTTCGTCACGGCGGCCCAGGCGCTTGACAGCTATTGGGCGACCCCGGCCTTTTCGGAAGAGATCCAGCGCAAAGAGGAACTGGTGCGCGACTGGCTGGAGAACCTGGCCCACAGTTATCGGGGCGCCGGGCTCAGCGTGCGCGGACGCGGCCTGATCCAGGGGCTGTCGACGCCGGCCGGCGACGATATTGCCAACCAGATCGCCCGCAAGGCGTTCGAACACGGACTGGTCATCGAGACTTCCGGCGCCAACGACGAAGTGCTGAAGGTCTTGCCGGCCTTGACGATCAGCGATGAGCAATTGAAGGCGGGGCTGGAAATCATCGAGCGCAGCGCGGGGGAAGTCCTGGCTGCCAAGGGCGCCAGCGCGCATGTATTGAAATTTGGAGGAAAGCGTCGATGATAGTGAAAAACGTGAACGATGTAATCGGCACCGAATACGAGGTCAAGACCGGGAACTGGCTCAGCCGCCGTGTTCTGCTGCAAAAGGACGGCATGGGTTTTTCCTTTCACGAGACCGTGATTTTTCCGGGTACGGAAACCCATATTCATTATCAGCACCATCTCGAAGCTGTCTGGTGCATCGAAGGCGACGGCGAGGTCGAGACCATTGCGGACGGCAAGAAGTACGCGCTGGGCCCCGGCGTGGTTTACGCGCTGAACGAGCATGACGAGCATTGGTTGCGGGGCGGCAGCAAGCCGCTGCGCGTGATTTGCGTCTTCAATCCGCCGCTGACGGGCCTGGAGGTGCATGACGACAAGGGCGTCTATCCGGCCGAGGCCAGCGCCGCTTGAATTTTTACAGGAGGACATCATGGCCAATTCCATGAGAGACCTTTATGTATCCCGCACGGATCGTGGGTCGGCCATTATTGCGCGGCGCGATCCCGTCGTGTATGACTCGGGCAGTTACGCCCAGGCATTGACGCAGGGCCAGATCGCCGACTACCAGCGGGACGGCTTCATTCTTCTCGAGGATTTGTTCACGGCGCCGGAAACGGCGGCGCTGCTGGACGAGCTGCGGCGCATGAGCGCCGATCCTGCCATTGCCGGCCGCGACGAAGCCATTCGCGAGCCGGGCAGCGATGCCGTGCGATCGATCTTCCGGGTGCACGAGCTCAGCGCCCGGATCGCTTCGCTGGCCAGGGACCCGCGCCTGCTGCATGTGGCGCGGCAGATACTGGGCTCCGAAGTCTACATCCATCAGTCGCGCGTCAATATGAAGCCGGGCTTCAAGGGCAAGGAGTTCTATTGGCATTCCGACTTTGAAACCTGGCACATCGAGGACGGCATGCCGGCGATGCGGGCCCTGAGCTGCTCGGTGCTGCTGACCGACAACAACGAGTGCAATGGCCCGCTGATGCTCATTCCCGGTTCGCAGATGCAGTTCATCTCGTGCCAGGGAACCACGCCCGATCAGCATTACAAAGAGTCGCTGCGCAAGCAGGAGTATGGCGTGCCGGATCCCATCAGCCTGCAGTTGCTGGTCGAGAAAGGGGGCATACGCTCCATGACCGCCAAGGCGGGGTCGGTGGTGTTTTTCGATTGCAACACCATGCATGGTTCCACCGGCAATATTTCCCCGTGGCCGCGGGCTAATGTCTTCATGGTGTACAACAGCATGGAGAACGTGCTCGACCAGCCCAAGTACGGCCTGGCGCCGCGCCCCGACTATATCGCCGCGCGCAAGCGCATCGAGCAGCTCGAACCGGTCGATGCGGCGGTGCCGAGTTGAGCGTCACGGGTCGCCCAGTCGAAGCTTTGACTCGGCACCCGCAGTCGGCATTCATGCGGCGTTTAAAGCGCGACTCCCTTCAGGAATTCCTGCGTCCGGGCTTCCTGGGGGGAGCCGAACAAGTCCTCGGGCGGCCCTTGCTCCACGATGACGCCTTTGTCGAAAAAGCAGACCCGGTCGGAGATCTGCTTGGCGAATTGCATTTCGTGCGTCACCAGCAGCATGGTCAGTTCGCTTTCCTGCGCCAGGCGCGTCACCACGTTCAGGACTTCGCCGACCAGTTCCGGGTCGAGCGCCGAAGTGGGCTCGTCGAACAGCATGATGCGCGGCTGCATGGCCAGCGCCCGGGCGATGGCCACCCGTTGCTGCTGGCCGCCAGACAACTGGCGGGGAAACTTGCCGGCCTGGTCGGCCAGGCCCACCAATTCCAGGTATTCCATGGCGCGCTCGCGGGCATCGGGCTTGGACAGGCCCAGGACGTGCACGGGCGCCTCGGTGATGTTGCGCAGCACCGTCATGTGCGGGAAAAGATTGAATTGCTGAAATACCATGCCCATCTGCTTGCGCATTTCGCGCAGATGGGATTCGCCGGCCGCCACCAGCTCGTCGCCGCGGCGCTCGTGCCACAAGGGCGTTCCGGCAACCGTGATGACGCCCGAGTCGATGCGCTCCAGCGTCATCAGAATGCGCAGCACCGTCGACTTTCCGGAGCCCGAGGGGCCGATGATGGTGACTTTCTCGCCTGGTTCGACTTCGAAATTCAATCCGTCCAGAACGGTGGCCTGGCCGAAACACTTGGTGACGCGGTCGAATTTGATGATGGGTTCGTTCATCGCAGAGGCAGTCCTTGCCTGGGCAGGCGCGTATCGAGATAGCGCACGCCCGCCGAGGCGATCAAGGTGAGGATCAGATACAAAGCGCCCACCATGGTCAGTGGAACGAGGTAGTTGAAAGTGCGGTCGCCGATGATCTTCGCCACGCTCAGCATTTCGAGTACCGAGACGACGGACAGCACCGGCACGTCCTTCATGATGGAGATCAGATAGTTGCCAAGGGCCGGGACGATGCGGGGGATGGCCTGCGGCAGCACGATGACCGCGAAGATCCGCGCCGGCGGCAGGTCCAATGCGCGCGCGGCCTCGATTTGCCCTTTCAGCACGGACTCCAGGCCCGCCCGGTAGACTTCCGAGGTGTAGGCGCTGTACTGGATGCCAAGTGCCAGGGCGCCGGTCAGAAAGGCCGGCAGCACGATTCCGTAGTCGGGCAGCACGTAATACAGGAAAAAAAGCTGCACCAGCAGGGGCGTATCGCGGATGAATTCGCAGACCGCCCCGGCCAGCCAGGACACCGGCCGCAGCCTGGAGCCCTTCAGGGCGGCAAGCGCCAGGCCCAGGATGGCGGCCACCACGAAGCCCAGTACGGTGGCCTGAATGGTTACCAGCAGCCCGCGCAGCAGCATGGGCAGTATGGACCAGGCGAACAGCCAGTTTCCGCCGTCCAGGTTCCAGTGCATGCCGAACAGCATGTCAGGCTCCTTGTCCGCGCCAGCGGCCCGTCGAGCGCTCCAGCAGTTTCATGAGCAATGTCACCACCAGCGCCATGCCGAAGTACATGAGCAGCAGCAAGGTATAGACGGTGGTGTTGTCCTGGGTGATGTTGCGTATCTGCTCGGCGCGCAGCGCCAGGTCGCCCAGACCCACCAGCGACACCAGGGCTGTGTCCTTCAGGTTTTGCACGGCCAGATTGCCGAAGCTGGGCAGCATTTCGGGGATGGCCTGGGGCAGGCTGATGCGCCAGAGTATCTGGCGGGGCGTGAAGTCCAGGGCCTGGGCGGCTTCGCGCTGCTCGTGCGGCACGGCCTGCAGGGCGCCGCGTACGACCTCGGCCCCATAGGCGCCGATGTTCAGGCTCAGGGCCAGGACGCCGGCGGCCACGGGCGGCAGGCGCAGATCCACGCCCAGGCTTTGGCCCAGCAGCGGCAGGGCGAAATACAGCCAGAACAGTTGCACCAGCAGCGACGTGCCGCGGAAGAACTCGATGATTGCCGTGGAGACCGCCCGGATCGCCTGGTACGGGGCCACCCGGCCAATGCCGAAGGCAAAGGCCAGCAGGCCGCCCAGCACGGTGGAGCCGGCGGCCAGTTGCGCGGTAACCCAGGCGCCCTTGAGCAGCGGCGGGAGATAGTCGAGCCATTCCATCATGCGTCATCCTTTCGCCGGCCCGTTGGGCGCAATGGGTTTACTTGGCACACAACTGTTTCGTTCCCTGGTTGAAAGAGGCCTTCATGTCGGTGTCGCTGAATCCATAGCGCGCCATGATGTCGCGCCAGGCCTGGGTGCGCTTGAACTTGGCCAGCTCCGCATTGAAGGCTTTTTGCAAGGCGCCGGAATTCTCGGCGAAGGCGAAGCCGCCCCAGCTTCGCGCCGGCTGCCCATGGATGACGGGATCGGTAAATGGGGCGGCGGCTTCGACGCGCGGGCTTTTTTTCGCCAACTGGTTGACGGTGAGGCTGGTGGCCGCATAGGCGCTGGCGCGGCCGGTCGAAACCGCGGAAATGGCGTCGGCATTGCTGGCGATCGTGACGATATTGCTTTGCGGAACGTTCAGGGCGCGCAGCATGTCCAGTTGATCCGCGCCGGCCATGACGGCGACTTTGCCGCCGCCCTTGGCGAACTGCTCGAAAGAGTGCCGGTCGTCGGGGTTGCCTTTGGCAACCAGCAGGCCCTCGCCGTAAGAGCTGTTCGGCTCGGAGAACAGCACTTGGCGGCAGCGCTGCGGAAGTATGGCCATTTCCGCCGCCACCAGGTCGTAGCGCTGCGCCTTCAAGCCCGGGATCAGCGCGCTGAAGCTGGTGACCGACCATTCTATTTTTGCAATGCCCAGCTTTTGCATGACCTGTTTGGCCACATCGGGCCCGGCGCCCTGGGCCTCGCCGTCGAGATTGGCGTAGCCGTAGGGGATTTCGTTGGCGATGGCGATGCGCACAGCGCCGCGATCCTTGATCTGTTGCAGGGTGACGGCGCCGGCGGCGCCCGATAGCCCCAATGTACATAGGGCAAGAATGGAAAACCTGAGTGTCCGGAGCCGATTTTTCATGGGTCGTCCTTTTGCGGTGGAAGTTGCCCCTCCTCAGCCGGGAGCGGACTTCGCGGCGGATGCCGAAGCGGAATGCAGGCCGTTGGCGATGCCTGCCCCGGTCATGAGCAAATTGTTCTCGATATTGATTTCTATGAAAATCATAACCTAATTAATCATTTCAACTCAAATTAATTATGAGATGGATCAAGCGGACGCGATTGTTGCTTTTGGGTAGGCGCCAGGCGGCTTTCCCGGTGGTTTTTCTTGGCGTGGAAAAAAAATTGTGCTAGGATTTATCTATGAACAACGTTTCTTTGGTTTACTTCTTTTATTTTGCTTTTCCAACACCGCTGGTGGAGGAAGGGAAACGTTGTACGCAGTAAAAGCCAAATTCCCAAAAAGCCGCCAGCTTAGTAGCTTGGCGGCTTTTTTTATATCGCTTGCTAAGTTGGCATCAACCCCTGGAGCAACTCGTGTCACACAATACTGACGATTTACGGATCCGCGAAATCAAGGAACTCAGCCCACCTGCGCATGTCATGCGCGAATTCCCAAGCTCCACAGAGGTTTCTTCCACCGTGTACGCAGCGCGCCGGGCTGTGCACGATGTCCTGCACGGCAAGGACGACCGGCTGGTGGTCGTCATCGGGCCGTGTTCCATCCATAACACGGAAGGCGCCCTGGACTACGCCCGCCGTCTCAAGGCGCAGCGCGACCTGTATAAAGACGAGCTCGAGATCATCATGCGGGTGTATTTCGAGAAGCCCCGCACGACGGTCGGCTGGAAGGGGCTGATCAACGATCCGGGGCTGGACGGCAGCTTCAACATCAACCTGGGGCTGCGCACGGCCCGCAAACTGCTTATCCAGATCAACGAGCTTGGCCTGCCCGCCGGCTGCGAGTTCCTGGACATGATCACGCCGCAATACATTGCCGACCTGGTGTCCTGGGGGGCCATCGGCGCGCGCACCACCGAAAGCCAGGTGCACCGCGAACTCGCCTCCGGCCTGTCGTGTCCGGTGGGGTTCAAGAACGGCACCGACGGCAATGTGAAAATCGCCGTCGACGCCATCAACGCCGCTTCGCAGTCCCATCATTTTCTTTCGGTTACCAAGGGCGGGCATTCGGCGATTGTGTCAACTGTTGGAAACGATGATTGCCACGTCATCCTGCGGGGCGGTAAAGTACCCAACTACGATGCTGCCAATGTCGAAGCGGCGTGCCAGGCGCTGGCCAAGGCGGGGCTGCCGCAACGCCTCATGGTCGATGCCAGCCATGCCAACAGCAATAAAGACTACCGCAACCAGCCCAAGGTCCTGGACGACATCGCCGTCCAGCTCGAGGGCGGTGAAAACCGGCTTTGCGGCGTCATGGTGGAAAGCCATCTGGTTGGCGGCCGCCAGGATCTCGTCGCCGGCCAGCCGCTGGTATATGGCCAAAGCATTACCGATGGCTGCATCGACTGGGACACTTCCGTTCAGGTTCTCGAGCGTCTGTCCCAGGCAGTAAAGAACCGCCGCAAGGTTGCCGCGCACTCGGCTGCCGCGTAGCGCCCGGTTCGCGGGGCGCTGCTCCGCGGGCATCGGGCGGCGGCATCATATCCCATGGTGCAATGGAGTTTCATTTGAGTGCCTTAATGCAGTTGCAAGCCCGGCCCCGCCCGATACCGGCAGGCTTCCTCGAAGCGCTCAAGGCGCATTTCGGCGAGCGCTTTTCCTTGGCCCAGAGCGTGCGCGAGCACCACGGCCGCGACGAATCCGCGTATCCGGCCATCCTGCCCGACGGCGTTGTCTACGCCCAAAGCACCGAAGACGTCGCCTGGGTGGCCCGGCATTGCCACCAGCATCGGGTGCCGCTCATCGCCTACGGCACCGGATCGTCGCTCGAAGGCCATATCCTGGCCGTGCAGGGAGGCATCTGCCTCGATCTGTCGGGCATGAACCAAATCGTCGCCGTCAACCCCGAAGACCTCACCGTCACGGTGCAGGCGGGGGTTACCCGCAAGCAGCTCAATACCGAAATCCGCGATACCGGCCTGTTTTTCCCCATCGACCCGGGGGCGGACGCCAGTCTGGGCGGCATGACGGCCACGCGGGCTTCGGGCACCAATGCCGTGCGCTACGGCACCATGCGCGAAAACGTCATGAACCTCAAAGTCGTTCTGGCCGACGGGCGCATCATCCATACCGCGAATCGCGCGCGCAAGTCCTCGGCCGGCTACGACCTGACCCGCCTGTTCGTCGGCAGCGAAGGCACGCTGGGCATCATCACCGAGATAACCGTCAGGCTTTATCCCCAGCCCGAGGCCATTTCGGCGGCGGTCTGTAATTTCCCTACCATGCATGCCGCGGTGCAAAGCGTCATCGAGATCATACAAATGGGCGTGCCGGTGGCGCGCGTCGAGTTCATGGACCTGGCCGGCGTCAAGGCCATCAATGCCTACAGCAAGCTCAATCTGCACGAATCGCCGCTGCTGTTGTTCGAGTTCCATGGCAGCCCCAATGGTGTGCGCGAGCAGGCGCAGACGGTGCAGGAAATCACCTCGGGCAACGGGGGCATGGCGTTCGAATGGGCCGAACACCCCGAAGACCGTTCACGGTTGTGGGCGGCCCGGCACAATGCGTACTTCGCCGGCCTGCATACGCGGCCGGGGTCGCGCTCGAACACCACCGATGTGTGCGTGCCTATTTCGAGGCTGGCCGATTGCGTCTCGGAAACCGCCGCCGAGCTCGAGCAGGCGAGCTTTCCGTACATCATCGTCGGGCACGTGGGCGACGGCAATTTCCACGTGCAGATGATGCTCGATCCCAATGATCCGGCGGAATGGGACGAGTCCGAACGCATCAATCACAATATCGTGGCCCGCGCCATCGCCATGGACGGAACGTGCACCGGCGAGCATGGCGTGGGGCTGCACAAAATGGACTTCATGCAGGCCGAGCACGGACGGGATGCGCTCGATCTGATGCAGTCCATCAAGCAGGCTTTCGACCCCAACAACATCCTGAACCCCGGGAAGGTCATCCCGCCCGCCTAAGGGTGGAAGGCCATCGGTGCCATGGCGGCTGCCGCGCATGTGGGCCTGGGCGCCCGCATGTGAATCGGGTTGGGCGGATCCGATTAAAATACCGCCATGACTCATTTATCTGCATCGAAAGGACGTGTCGTCGTCGGCATGTCGGGGGGCGTTGATTCGTCGGTAACGGCCTGGCTGCTCAAGGAGCAGGGCTACGAAGTCGTCGGCCTGTTCATGAAGAACTGGGAGGACGACGACGATTCCGAGTATTGCTCGACGCGCCAGGACTGGATCGACGCGGCCAGCGTAGCCGATCTCATCGGCATTGAAATCGAGGCGGTGAACTTCGCGGCGGAATACAAAGACCGCGTCTTCGCCGATTTCCTGCGCGAGTACTCGGCTGGCCGCACCCCCAATCCCGACGTGCTGTGCAATGCCGAAATCAAGTTCAAGGCCTTCCTGGACCATGCCATGTCGCTGGGCGCCGAACGCATCGCCACGGGCCATTACGCGCGCGTGCGCGCTGTGGAGGAGGGCGGCCGCGTGCAGTACCAGTTGCTCAAGGCGCTGGATCACACCAAGGATCAAAGCTATTTTCTGCACCGTCTGAACCAGGCGCAGTTGTCGAGAACCCTGTTTCCCCTGGGCGAACTGCCCAAGACGGAGGTACGGCGCATCGCGGCGTCATTGCAACTGCCGAATGCGGCCAAGAAAGACTCCACCGGCATATGCTTTATTGGCGAACGCCCGTTCCGGGAGTTCCTGAATCGGTACCTGCCCACGCAGCCCGGGCCCATCAAGACGCCCGAAGGGGTTGTCGTGGGCCAGCATCAAGGATTGTCGTTTTATACCCTGGGGCAGCGCAAAGGCCTGGGCATAGGCGGCGTGAAGGGCCGGCAGCGCCAGGACGGCACGGCCGACGCCTGGTATACCGCGCGCAAGGATCTGGAAACCAATACCTTGTATGTGGTTCAAGGGCACGACCACCCCTGGCTGCTGAGCGGGAAATTGAACGCCCAGGACAGCAACTGGGTTGCCGGCCATACCCCCGAGCCGGGCGATTACACGGCCAAAACGCGCTATCGCCAGTCGGATGCCGCCTGCGTGCTGCCCTTTGCCCGGCAAGACGGCTTTGCGCTGGAGTTCCGCGAAGCGCAGTGGGCGGTTACTCCCGGCCAGTCGGCCGTGCTGTACGACGGCGATGTGTGCCTGGGCGGCGGCATCATCGTGTAAATTCGGGCTGCCGCGCTCGAAGGCCCAGCGAGGCTTTTGGGCCCAGCCACGGCAAGAACCGTCCGGAAGCGCATCCGTTAGAATGGCCGGATGAAAATCGGAATCCTCCTGCTCAGCATACTGGGCGCCGCCGGCATGTGGTGGTGGGCCGTGCGTAACAGCCGGCTCGGGCCCGCGCCGACGCTGCTGCAAAAGCTGCGGATCGCGGGGCAAAGCATTTTGGCCGGCGTCATCGTGTATTTCGCGCTGCTGCTTGTGGCGCTGCTTTACATGATGGCCACCTCGCGTTGAGGCCTGCAAGGCTCTTGGAAGGTCTCGCCTTGACGCCATTTGCCCAGCCATTCAAAATACTATGTAATAGCCTTTACAAAACGTGGCAATTCACGCGAACCAGCCGCGACACAGATACGGTAGTGCAGCAGGCCAAACTCGTGCACGCCACCATCTGCCCAGACACCCATCCACAGGCAATATGCGTCAGTTTATTTTGGCTTCCGCCGGATTCCTTCTGCCTATCGTGTTATGCGGCCAGGCCGCCGCTGCCCAGGAAAAGTGGCCTCCTTTGCCATCCAGGCTGAATGTCGTTACCCCCTACGGCACGCTGGGGATAAAGTCCTACGAATACCTGTACGAATCGCGCCTGAAAATCGACGATACTGAAATCAGCCCGCCCATCGAAGGGCTGTTGAACATCACCTATGCCTTCAGCCTGCCCAAAGCCGAGGCGGCGCTGGTGTCCATCAGCGACGGCAACGAAAAATGCCCCGTCAGGTACCGTTGGGTCATCCTGCGCGACAAGGGCTATACCGTCTCGCCGCCTTTTGGTTCATGCAGCACGCAAGTGAAGGTGACGGCCAAGGGCCGACGTTTCCTGGTGCAGACCCCGAATGCCGAAAAGCCGGATAAAATAGACACTTACATCTACGACGGTAAGACACTGACACGTAAACGCTGAACCCCATGCGCCCGGGCGGCGCGTTACGGGGCGCCAACCCGGCGATGCACGCCGCAATATGCCCCTCGAGCCGTTCAGCTCACATTCAGCCCAAGCCCGCAACACCGGAACGTATTATTTTGAATCCCTCACAAAATGAATCCTGGGGTTTCCTGCACCCCGAATGCCATGGCTACAATGCCATTCTGTTCTTCAGCTGGGATCTGGCCAAAACCATCGAGCAGCAGTTCAAGCTTCACGCCGAGTCGCCCCTGGCCGTACAACTGACCGAGGCGCAAAAGGCGGTCGATCGCCTGCTCAACCAATATGTGCAAATCCAGGCCAATCCCAAAGCGTTCGAAGGCCAAAGCATCACCTTGAAGCTCGAGCGCGACGGCTCCGATGCCGAGGGCACGCCCGTGCTGGCGCTGCAGACCTCGCCCGAACTCGAAGAGCTTATCCTTGAAATGCAGTCGCAGTTGCAGGCGACGCAAACCATAAACTGACCGATCCCGTATCGGCCTCCATTCACGGCCGGGCAATGCCTGGCACCATTGCGGAGCAAGCATGACCAAGCCGATGAACTGGGGTTACGAGCGCGCGGACTGCCGGGGCAGCCAGGCGCTGGGCCTGTTCCTGGACGATATGGAAAATCTGCTCAAGCACTATGCGGCGCTGGAAGGCTCGCCCGAAGCCAATCTGTTCCAGGCGCAGGCGGCCGCCAACAAGCTTTTGCAGGCCTACGACAAAAACGCCAGGGGCACCCAGGCATTCCGGAACCAGTCCATCCAGTTGCGTTCCATCATCAACAGCAACCATTGCCTGGAATTCGTTCCCTTGTTTTCGTCGGGGCTGAAAGAGCACCTCATTGCGCTGCTGAAGCGCTCGAACGAATCGCATCTGCATTGACGGAATCGTATCTGCGCATCCGTCATCAGAGCATTTTCCACCTGCGTATTTGCTATGCAGGTATTTATTTTTATGGCTTTGGCGGCGCCGAACCGATAAAGGAAGGACGGGCCTGCAGTTTTTCGTTGAGCACGGCGAGATTGCCGAATTGTTTGCGCCAGTCCAGGTTGGGAAAGCGCAAGTCCAGATAGCCCAGCGCACAGCCCACGGCAACATCGGCCAGGCTGAAGTTGATGCCCATGCAGAAAGCGTGGCTGTCCAGTTCGGCATCCATGAATTCCAGCGCCGTGGTGATTTTTCCCATTTGGCGCTGCACCCAGTCTTCGCTACGCAATTCGGCCGGCCGCTTGGTGTTCTCGATATTGATGGCGACGGCCGCGTCGAGCACCCCGTCGGCAATGGCTTCCCAGCAGCGCGTTGCCGTGCGGTCGCGGCTGGCCTGAGGGATGAGGCGGCCAACGGGCGAAAGCGTATCGAGGTATTCGACGATGACGCGCGAATCGAACAGGCAGCCTGTGTCGTCCATGACCAGACAGGGAACTTTGCCCAGAGGGTTGTAGGTCTGGATTTGCGTTGTGCTCGACCAGACGTCTTCAAGAATCAGCTCGTATTCGAGTTTTTTTTCAGTCATTACCACCCGCACTTTGCGGGTATAAGGGCTAGTCAGCGAACCAATCAGTTTCATGGCTACCTAAGGAAGTTACTGGCCGGAAAAGTATAGCAGGGATACCCGGGACGCAGTGCCGGCAACAGACCCTCTTGTCCGTGCAGAAAAAGCCCGGCGCCGAATGTGTGGTTTATATGCTTCGCTTGCCACGGCAAAGGCCGCCGACGGCGCGAATGTTAAAATGCCGGCTGATTTTTCAGTTACGTGAGCCGTGATGCAAATAGCCGATCAACTTAGTCATTTAAACGCCCTCTCCCCTCTCGATGGCCGCTACGCCGCCAAGGGACAGATACTGCGCGAAACCTTGTCCGAAGCGGGCTTCATGGCTCATCGGGTCGAGGTCGAAGTGGCCTGGTTGCTGGGCTTGTCGCAGGCGGGCCTGCCTGAGCTGCCCGCGTTTTCCGACGAGTCCAGGGCGCTGCTGCACGGCCTCGTCAAGAATTTCTCGGAAGCCGACGCGGCCCGCATCAAGGAAATCGAAAAAACCACCAACCACGACGTCAAGGCGGTCGAATACTGGCTTAAAGAGCGTGTCGCCGGCGATGCGGCGCTTTCCAGCGCGGCGGAGTTCATTCACTTCGCCTGTACCTCCGAAGACATCAACAATACGTCCCATGCGCTCATGCTGACACGCGCCCGGGCGCAGTTCATCGTGCCGCGCCTTACCGAAGTCTGCAATCACCTGAAGACCGCTGCGCGCCAGTTCGCCGACCAGCCCATGCTGTCGCGCACGCATGGCCAGCCGGCCAGCCCCACGACCCTGGGCAAGGAATTCGCCAATGTGGCGGCCCGCCTCGATCGCGCCATCGCCGCCATCGACGCCGTGCAGCCGCTGGCCAAGCTCAATGGCGCCACGGGCAACTACAACGCCCACGTCAGCGCCTACCCCGAAGTGGACTGGCCCGCTTTCAGCGCCCGCGTGCTGGCCGGGCTGGGCCTCACCCAGAACCCGTACTCCATCCAGATCGAACCGCACGACTGGATGGCCGCCCTGTTCGATGCCGTGGCGCGCGCCAACACCATTCTCCTCGACCTCAATCGCGATATCTGGGGCTATGTCTCGCTGGGCTACTTCAAGCAGCGCCTCAAGGAAGGCGAGGTCGGCTCGTCCACCATGCCGCACAAGGTCAACCCCATCGACTTCGAAAACTCCGAAGGCAACATCGGACTGGCCAACGCCGTGTTGCGCCACCTGTCCGAAAAGCTGCCGGTGTCCCGCTGGCAGCGCGACCTCACCGACTCCACCGTACTGCGCAACTTGGGGGTGGCATTGGGGTATTGCGCCGTGGCGTGGGATGCCTGCCTGCGCGGCCTGAACAAGCTCGAGCTGAACCGCGCGGCCATCGACGCCGACATCGACGCCTGCTGGGAAGTGCTGGCCGAGCCCGTGCAGACCGTCATGCGCCGCTACGGGCTGCCGCAACCCTACGAGCAGCTCAAGGCGCTTACCCGCGGCAAGGGCATCAACCAGGAAGGCCTGACCGAGTTCATTCAGGGGTTGGATTTGCCCGCCGAACCCAAAGCCCGTTTGCTGGCGCTGACTCCGCGCAGCTACGTCGGGCTGGCGGCCGATCTGGCCAAGGCGATCTAGGGCCTGTCAACACCTGTTAAGAAGCCGCGAAGCCATGAAAAACCTGACTGATCCAGGCGCCGGATGCGCATACAGCCAATCAGTCACGGCCTTTTGCGGCATCATAAAAAAGATGCTAGAATAGCTCTCTTTTCAGGCATGGGGCTTTAGCTCAGCTGGTAGAGCAGAAGACTCTTAATCTTTTGGTCGTGGGTTCGAGTCCCACAGGCCCCACCAAAATGCCTTGAAAAAACTTGCAGCCGCCTTTTCAGGCGGCTTTGCTTTTTTGGGCACTGACGGCGCAATTCAAAGAATCAATATGGGCGGCAGATGCGCAGGTGACAAACACACAGGCAGCATATTCTCTTGGCGTAAAAGCCCTCTCAAGGGGCTTTTTGCTTTTGGGCCCGTATATGTTCTTGGCATCGCTGCTTGTTTGTGCGCCGTCCGGTGGCAAAAAGAAAGCCGGACGAGACATCCGGCTTTGGCAATACGTCTTGGGATAAGTTTCGGCAGGCTTAGTAGATGGGGGTGCGCGTGATTGAAACGAGCAGTTCGTTTAATGCCTGCGAGGCGTTTTCGCTGATGCCGCTGGCGGCAAGGCCCTGTTGCAGCTTGGCTTCCATGGCTGCAGACTGGGCATTGCGAGTCGCTTCGGGGAGTTCGTTGATTTGCTCCGTGAAAGAGGCGGCAAACTCTTCGCCCAGGCCCGTGAGGTCAGCAAAAGCGAAATCGCCGGCTTCGTATTGGCGCGCGATTTTCAGTGCTCGAGCCCAGTATTGCTCAACAAGTGCATTCATGGTGAGTCTCCTGTAGTGAGGGAGCCGGTAATGGCACCTCTCGGCTGAGATCCAAGATTAATCCATTTGGCCGCTTTTGCGGTTACTTCATTTTTAAAGGCCACGATACTCAGCTTTAAGATGAGCCTTCAATCCGCTGATTTATAAAAATTAATCCGGCCTGAAAATACGCACTTTTTTTTGTGACAAAATTTTCTATTCGTACAACTCGGTCTGGCGGGGCCGAAGTTCCCCGTGCAAGATTGCTGCCATTCGTACCAGGAACGGACGGTCTTGCAGGGGAGGTGGCCGATGGCTGTAAAGTGGGTTGCGGGGTTGGCAATGCTGATGCTTGGCGGCTGCGCAGGCCTGCCCGATTGGCGTTTGTTCGACTCCGCCGGCATGCGAACTCCCGTTGCTCATACCGCCGGCAATTTCGATTTCGCCTGGCAGTTGTCGGGCGACCCCGATGTGGCGCCGCTGCAGGTCTTCGACGATGGGCGCCGCATGTGGCTGCAGTTTGTGCCCGGGCAGGCCGTGCCGGCCATTTTCGCCAGCACTTCCCAGGGCGATCGCCTCTTGGGGTACCGCCGCGAAGAGCCCTATGTCGTGCTCGACCAGGTATGGCCGCATCTGGTGTTGCGTGGCGGCCGGCAGTCAAGCCGTGTCGATCGCGCGGGCGCCGGGCCGTCCCCGTCCGTAGCGCCGGCGGGTGCCACGCCGGAAGCCGATGCAGGCAAAATGGCCGAGCCCGGCGTCCGGGCGCCATCCAGCGCTGTTGCGGATACCATGGCCGTGCGCATCGAGGCTGATGAGGCAGTGGCTGCTTCTGCCGCTGCGCCGCTGCCTGCGCAATCTGCCAACCCATTGTCCGTGGCAAGCAGCCTGGCCGGCCAGGCTGCTATTCCTGCGCCTTCCCCGACGCAGCCCGACGCCACGCTTTCCCCCGGCGGAACCGGCGGCTCCCGCCTCATCGAGGGGCCGCCGGATGCCCCCACCGTAACGTCGGCTCTCGTGCAGTTCGACGTCAGCCCGCAGGACAAGAACATGCGCCTGGCTTTGTCGCGCTGGGCCGACAAGGCGGGGTGGACGTTCGAGGCCGAGCACTGGTCGGTCGATGCCGATATTCCCATTGCCGGCTCGGCGCAGTTTCGCAGCGATTTCAAGCAGGCGGTGCAGGCGCTCATGGCCTCCACCGAAATGGCCGATCGTCCGCTGCAACCGTGTTTCTATTCCAACAAGGTGCTGCGCATCGTGCCGTATGCCCAACCGTGCAATCGCGTTGCGGCGTTGTCGGGGGCATCATGAACCGCGCCGTTCGTCTGTGCGTCGTCGTATGCTGTGCGGCAGGCGTCTCGGCCTGCGCGCTGGCCGAAAAAGCCCGGCAGATCGCACTGTCCGTAGGCCATGCGCAAGACGACATCCAAAGCCGGCGCCAAGAGTTCGAGCGTTCGATCTCCGACCGCGATGCTCGCCGCGCCGCGCAAGATGTCGGCCAGCCGTGGCTGGCGGGCCCGGCTCAGCCGCTGGCCCGCGAGATCGCGTTGCCGCCGGCCTTGCGCGCCCATGTCAACACAACCTTGCTGTTCAATGACGCCGCGTTCGACTTGCCCGGGCTGGCCCAGCGCATCACGGCAGCCACCGGCATCCCTGTGCATGTGCGGCCCGACGCCCTGATGCCGCTGGATGCATTTGCGCCGCGCCTGGCGGCCACCGCAATGCAAAAAGCCGCAAGCCCCCGAAGTACGCCGGTCATGCGGCCTTCCATCCAGCCAGAGCCTTTGGCCAGAATCCTGGATCGCATCGGAGCCCATCTTGGCGTCATGTGGCGGTTCAGGGAGGGGCGCATCGAGTTCTACCGCACCGAGACCCGCGTTTTCAATGTCCGCGCTCTTACCCTCAATGCCAACGCCGAAGCCGAAATGGGCTCCAGCCGCCGAAGCCGGTCCGAGGGGTTTGCCAGTACGTCCAGAACCACCTTGTCGGCGGGCAAGCACGATCTGCTCGAAGTCGTGCGCTTGCGCATCGAACCATTCCTGTCGCAAGCCGGCACACTGGTCGCCGAAGCAGGCGGCAGTTCATCCATAGTCGTCACCGACATCCCCGAAGTCCTGCAGCGCATTGCGCTATACCTGGAACAGGAAAACCGCGCCCTGACGCGCCGTGTGCGCTTGATCTTCGACGAGGTCACGCTGGCCGTGCACGATGCGGCCGAAGCGGGCTTCGACTGGAACCTGGTGTTTTCCAGCGCCAAATTCGTTGCGGCCGCTGCCATGCCCGATGCCGGCGCGGTCGAGACGGCCAGCTTCGGCCTGGGCATCGCCGATGGCTCGTTCAAGGGCTCCGAAGCCGTGGTCAAGGCGCTGAGCAAGGTGGGGCAGGTAGTGCGGCGCAGCAGCCTGCCCGTTCTAACTTTGAATCGGCGCCCCATTTCGCACGCGGTCAGAACCACGTTCTCCTACATCGATCGGGTCGAAACCACAGCGCTGCCGTCCGGCTCGGGCGCGGCGCTTCCCTCCGTATCGGTAAGCCAAAAAGAAGAGACGGTCGGCTCTTTGCTGACCCTCGTACCCGATGCTCAGGATGATGGCCAGATACTGCTGTCGGTGGCTTACGACAATACGGTCGCCCAGCCCCTCAAGTCCGTGACGTTCGGCGACAAGTCCAATCCCTTGCAGTTGCAGCAAGTCACTATCGACGGCAACGGCACTGTGCAGCAAGTGGCGCTGCGGCCGGGGCAGCCGTTGGTCATTTCAGGGTTTGACCGCAGCCACGAAGAAACGGAAGGCCGCAGGCTGAACCCGGGCATGCCCATGCTGCTGGGTGGCAGCGAGCGCCTTTCCACCCAGCGGCTGGCGACGATAGTCGTGGTCACCGCGCAGGTCGAAGAAGGTTTCTGAGGGCAAGAGCCATGAGCGACATCCTGATCCTTCCCGCTGCTTCCGTCTCCCTGGCGTTCGGGCTCGACTGGCTGCCTTTGCTGGATGGTCGCGCCGACCGCGTGGCTTATCGCATGGCCAGGCGGCATCGCGCTACGCACCTGGTCGCGGCCGGCCCGTTCGCGGCGGCGGTTGGGCTTGCGCATTTAAGTCCCAGGCTGCTCGACCGCGGCGCGCCGCTGCACTCGGCGGCGCAAAATGTGGCCCGGCTGTTTCCGGGGGGAACCATTGCCTTGTTGTCGGCGCTCGACGAGTCCCATCATTGGCTGGTGGTTGTGCACGAGGGTGCGGTGGTCGCCCGCACCGACAAAGTCCATGCTTGCGCCGAGGATGCCAAAGAAAGCCTGGATGGGCTTCGCCAGGCGTTTCCGCAATTGGCGCTGCTCGACGAGTCGCAATCGCCTTCCCTGAAAGATATCGCCGCCGCCAGCGGCGAACCGTCGCGTTTGCGGCGCGCGCGACGCCGGTATGGGGGGACGGTGGGCCTGTTGCGCTGGGGGGTGCTGATTCTTGCGGTGGCATTTGCGCCGCCTCGTATATGGAAGCTTTGGCGGGCGCCTGCGCCATCGCAGCCGGAGCCGCCCCACGTCGATGCCGGCCGGGCCTGGTCCGATGCACAGGAGAGGGCGGGCCGTGCCATCGCCGTGCACGGAGTGCTTGGCACGCAAGCCGTTCTGCAGGAGTTTTATCGTTTGCCGGTGCGCCTGGCCGGGTGGTCGTTGCTTGGCGCCAGTTGCGAACCGCAGGCGGGCAATTGGCGCTGCAAGGCCCGCTATCAGCGCAAAGGGCCGCAAGCCAGCAATGCGGGTTTCATCGAGTCGGCAGATCCCGGCTGGGTCATCGAGTTTTCATCCATCGATCAGGCCGAACCGTCCTGGCAAGCCAAGGCGCCCGCCTTGCCGCTGCCCGCGGCAAACGTGCGCAGCGTTGCCCATAACCAGCGCCACCTCTGGAGCGCCTTGCAGTCCGTTCAGGCCGCATTTTCCACCATGCAACTGAGCCGGCCCGCCACGATGGCGGTGGCCGCGCCGCGCGATGGGCGCGGCCAGCCCATTGCGCGGCCGCCAGGGCAGGCGGTTTATGTCCTGCGCCAGGTTGTCTTCGATGGGCCTTTGCGTTCGGCTGCGGTGCTGTTGCCTTATACCGAATCCATAAGCTGGAAAAAAATCGCCCTGTCGTTCCACGACAAGCGGGCGGCCAGCCTCAAGGCCAGCCGTTTCCATGTGTCATTGCACGGAGATCTCTATGAAATCCAGTCCGAACCCCATGAAGCGGTTCCAGGCGCTGCGGTGCAGCCCGGACACGCGGCGGCTTCATCCTATCCGTCATCGTAGCGCGGCCTATTGCTGCCTGGCGTTTGCGTTTGCGTTGCCGCCAGCGGTCGCCCAGCCGGCGGCCGGCGGCACGGCCGATGCCGACGAGCTTGCGGCCGAGCAGATTTCGGTGCGCGAGCTGATCCGGCTGGAAACCGCGCTGGCATTGAGCCAGGCCCGAAGAAAATTGCAGGAGGCCAGCCTGCCCGGCGAAGCGGGCCATGATGCGTCCGGCCAACGCACGGCGCCCAGGCTGGTCGCGATTTACGGGGTCGGGAAAAAGCTCGCGGCGGAAGTACGCATCGGCGCCGATACGCATTTGTACATGAACGGCCATCCCTTGCCCGTGGGGCAGCGCAAGGCCAGCAAATCCGTCTATACATTGCGCGCCCTGGATAGCGCGTGCGTGCGCCTCGAGCGCGAGTCGCGCGAAACACAGCTGTGCCTGGCGGGCCAGCCTGTTCAAGAAAGGTAGCCGCCATGCGCATACCTTGGAACCGTCGCTTTGGACTTCGTATCGCCGATGCCGCCGTATCCGGCGCGCGGTTCGATGCATCGCACGCCGTGGCGATTTCCAGCCATGACGACTTGCTGGCTCTCGAACCGGCATTGCTGCGGCCATTGAGCGCCGAGCTCGACGTTCAGGATCTGGCGGCGCGGCTTTGCCCCGTGTTGCTGGCCGACCATTCCGTGGCCATTCTTTCGCTGCCCGAACACGTTGGCAGCGACCAGGCGGATGAGCTCGCCCGCCGCATCGTGCGCTGCGGCTATACCTTGTCCAGCCCTCAACGGTATGTGCTGGCGGCGCCCTTGCTGCTGGCGATCGTGCGCAACCAAGTGGGGGCGCATTCCTCGCGGCAGGCGGGCCGTGTCTTGCTGGAACACTCGCGAACCGCCCTGGCCCAGGCGTTTCAGGACATGGTCGATTGGGGAGTGCGCCATGCCGCCAGCGATTTGCACATCAATATCCGGCATGGAGAAACCGAATCCGAAGTCAAGTACACCGTGTCGGGGCGCTATATCGCGCCCGAGCGGTTTCGCCGCATGCCCACCAGCATGCTGGTCGACATGCTGTCGGTGGCGTGGATGGATATCCGAGGGGGAAACGGCGCGGTTTTCGATCCTCAGGCCGAACAGCAGGGCAGCCTGCTCAAGCAGGTCGACGGCCGGCCGGTCCTGCTGCGCTGGGCGTCCCTTTCGGCCGACCAGGGGCCAAGCGTGTGCATCCGCCTGCTGGAACGGGAAGCGGGATCCATAAGCTTGACGCTGGAGCAACTGGGCTATCTGCCGGCGCAGATCCAGGTCATCGAAAGCGCCATGCAGACCGAAGGCGGCGCCATCGTTTTCGCAGGCGCGGTCGGCTCGGGAAAGTCCACGACCCTGGCGTCGTTGATTTCCCGTCTGCCCGAAGAGCGCAAGGTGGTCACGCTGGAGGATCCCGTCGAATACCTGATTCCCCGCGCCATACAGAACACGGTGGTGCGCGACTTCAGCGCGTCGCCGTCCGACGGGTTTGCCGTCAAGTTGCGCGCGCTCAAGCGTTCGGCCATGAACGACGTGCTGCTGGGCGAAATCCGCGATATGCAGACCGGCGGCGCCTTCATGGATCTGGCCGGCTCGGGCGTCAATGTCTATACGACCACGCATGCTTTGTCGGCCGCCTTGATCGCAGAACGCCTGGCTTCCGATTTCATCGGCGTGTCGCGCGACTTTCTGGCTGTTCCGGGCGTCCTCAAGCTGCTGGTCTATCAAGCGCTGTTGCCCCGCCTGTGCCCGGATTGCGCGTTGCCGGTGCCGGTACTGTGGGGCCAGGGCAAATCGTCTTTCGATCCTCGCCGCAAACCGCGCGAGTGGCGATCCTGGGTCGAAGCCATCATCCAGCGTTTCGGCGGCGATCCCGCTTCGCTGCGGTTGCGCAATCCGCTGGGCTGCTCCGCCTGCCATGCGGGGAGGGGCGCGGCATTGGCCGGTTATCGCGGGCGTACCGTGGTGGCCGAATACATCGAGCCCGCGCACAGTCCGGGGTTCCTGGACAGCATCCGCAACAATAATGGACTGCCGCGTTGGAGCTTGCCGGGCCGGCCTGGCCCCGATGGCTTCGAAACCGCGCTTGGCGGCGCTGTGTTCAAGGCGTTCAGCGGGGAAATCGACTTGCGCGACATCGAGCGGCATTTTGGTCCTTTCGATGCGCCGCAGGAGCCGGGCGATTTACACCGTGGGCTTTTTCCCTTGCAGGCTTTCGCATGAGGCGCGTTCTTCTTTCCTCCAGCCGAAGCAACTGGGCCGAGCAGGCCGTGTTCGAGATGGATCGCCGCCGGTTCGCCGGGCAGCGCTCCGACTATTTCGAATACCTGTCCGTGCTCATCCAGGGTGCGCAGGGCCGGCTTACCGTCAAGAAGATTTTCGAGCAGGACGCGGGCCGCCATGGCCAGAAGACCGTGCGCGGCCGATTGTCGCAGCGCTGGGCGCAGGCCTATCAACTAAGCGGCGGCGATCTTTATTCCACGTGGCTCGAGTGTTTTCCATTGGCCGAACTGACCTTGATACGGGTGGCGCAGCTATCGGGCAATGCCGCGCTTACCCGTACTTTGGGCGAACTGGCCGATGCGGTGGCGCTGCTGCGCCGCGCGCGCCGCATCGTGGCTTCCGCCATGTGGTCGGCGGTGCTTGGCGCGTGCGTGCTGCTCGCCATGTTGCTGGCCATGCCGCTGTATACGGTTCCAAGGCTGCGGCAGGTGTTCGGCGCCGTTCCACCGGAATTCCATGCGGCACTCACGCGAGCCTTGTTCCGATTTTCGGATTTCATCCAGGCGAACTGGCTGCTTTTGCTGATAGTGAGCCTGGGGGCGGGGGCATTGCTGGCGTGGTCCTTGCCCAACTTTACGGGCCCGATCCGGCGTCGCCTGGACGAGT
This sequence comes from uncultured Burkholderiaceae bacterium, assembly GCA_937871985.1. Next base: position 29,281 of record CALMPB010000327.1, on the reverse strand, counting down.
ATTCGCCCTGGCGGATCTACCGCAGCGTGCAAGCCATGCATTTCCTGGCCATGGCCACCATTGTCCTGACACGCCATGAGTCGGCATCCACCCAATTGCGCACCGCGCTGGCCATGCAGCGGGTCGGCGCCTCGCCCTGGCTGCGATGGCATCTCGATGCGATGCTGGCCCGCGTGGACGCCGGACTGACCGGGGCCGACACCTTCGCAACCGGGATGCTGGAGCGGGACTTGCACTGGTTCCTGGTCGACATGGCGCAGGCGCATGGGCTGGCGCATGCCTTGACGCTGGTGCGCCAGCGTCTGAAAGGCCGCATCCTGGACGTTGTCATCGCACGCGTCGGCGCATTGCGCTGGGCGGTATTGCTGGCCGGCCTTGCCGCGTTGCTGGCCGTGGCGCTTTGGCACTATGCCGCCATCGACGAGTTGCGCCGTTCACTCATGTTTTTTTATGCCAGCCAGTAGGGCCGGCCTTAACCAAGGAGAGGAAATGTTTGCGTCCCGTCTGAAAATCAAGCGTTGCGAGGTTCTGCGCCAGCAGGGCTTTTCCCTGATCGAGGTTTCCATCGTTACGGCCATCGTGCTGTTGCTGGCCATTATCAGTGTTCCGGCCGTCGGCGGATACATCATCGAAAACAAAGTCCCCAAGGTCGGCGAGGAACTGGCGCGTTTCATCCTGCAGACCAAGGTCAATGCGCCCAATGGGTCCACGACACCCTATGCCGATATCGATACCAGCCACTTGGCGAATCTCGTGCGCGAGTCCAGCATTTTCTCGGTATCCGGCAGCGATTCCACGACCCGCGTCCTGCATGGCCTTGGCGGCAGCGGCGAGGTGGTGGTCGCTGCCGCGCAATCAGGCGCCGCGTTTTCCATTACGCTTACCAGCGTCAACAACGCCGCGTGTCCGTCCATCGCCTCGGTTTTGCAGAGGGTGTCCGACTCCATTTCCATTTCGGCCGACGGGCAGGCCGCCGCGACGGTCAAAGATGCGGGCACTCCCTACAACGCCTTGAATGCCGAGACGCTATGCGGGCGGGGCGACGTCAATACCTTCGTCTTCCTGGCAAGCTAGGGCGCGCCGTGCTGAGGCAGCAGGGTTTCGCCATGCTGGAGCTGACCGTGGCCGTGCTTGTCGCCACGTTGCTGGCGGTATGGGGCGCCAGCCAGATCGCCAATCGCATCAACGACGCCGCAGCCCAGGCTGTCGCCGTCTGGATGTCGTCGATACGGATGGCGGCGTTTGCGTATCTGGATCGCCACAAGGCCTTGCTGCAGCAGGCGTCGGGCACTGCCGAGCTTTCGCATCTCGGCTACGCCGATTGGACTCGGCCCCGGCTTGCCGAGCTGAAGGCGGCGGGCCTGTTGTCGGCGGGCTTTCCCGAGCTCGGCGTGCGCGGCCTCGGGGCGACGATCCGGGTCGTGCGCAGCGGGACTTGCCCCGGCGATGAATGCCGCATCGAAGCGCTTGTCCACAGCAGTTCGGCGCTGCCCGCCGCCATGGCTACGTCGTCCGGCGACCAACTGGTGGCGCAGTGGCTGCTGGCGGCTCAGGGGCAGGGCGGGGCCGTCATGCGCGGCCGGTCTCACCAGATAGGCGGTGCGGCTTTCCAGTTTCCCAACCCGCCTGTAGCAGGCCTGGATCCCTTGCCGGATGGAACCGTTGCCATGGCGGTCACCGCCGAGCAATTGGCGGCCACCGACTACCTGCGTGTGCGGGACGGCCGCGACCCCGACCTGCAGGGCACGGCCACGGTAAAAGGCGATATCCATGCGCAAGCTTCGGTCAATGTGCAGGGCTATTTATCCATCGGCGCCGAAGCCGCGGAGCGGACGGCTTGCCCGGCGAATGGGTTGATGGCGCGCGCCGCGTTCGGCGCCTTGCTGGTTTGCTGGGGCAATGTCTGGATGCCGGCCGGCGGGCGGGGCGGCGGCGGGTATTCCACCAATACCAGAACCGGCTGCGCCGCCGGAACCTACAACCTGATTACCGGCGCCTGTACATGTCCGCTGGGTTATGGGGCGGTTCGCATTTCGGAGAGCGGTTCGGTCACGGCTCCGGAAGGGCTTACCCGCGGTTATCTGTGCATCGGCTAGGCCGTATGCGCTGGTCTATGAATAAGGCTGCAGGGCGGGCGCCGCGCCGGATACTCATGGGAAGCTTATTGGGCTAGGGGGACAGCTTCTCGCGCAGCAGCTCGACCGCGCTGTCGACGGTCGTCAACACATCGAGCGGAACGCTTTGGGCGACTTTGGGCGCGGCGCGCGCCAGGCTGAACTGCGCCAGGGCAATCAGGTCGCAGCCCCGCGCCTGCAAACGGCCGGCGGCTTGCGCGGCCAGCTCGTCGTGGCGCGCGGCGTCGCCGGCGTTCAGGGCGTCCAGCGCGCCCGCCGCCAGTTCGGTCTCGACCTCGACGGTATCGGGGAATTCGGCCGGCATGGAGGCCAGGGTGGGGGCGAAAGTGGCCACCAGGCCGATGCGCCGGCCGCGTTTGCCGGCTTGCGCAATCATGGCTTCGTTGGGCTTGAGCACGGGCATGTCCGGGTATTTGCGGGCTACGGCTTCGATGCAGGGGCCGAACGCCGAACAGGTAAAGAGGATGGCGTCGGCGCCGCAGTCCACTACATAATCGGCCAGGGTCATGAAGCGCTGGTGCATGCGCGCATCCAGCCCTGTTTTCGCCACGTCGGCCGACAGGCTGTCGTCGAGCAGGTTCATCAGCGTGGGTTCCGGCCACAAGCGCGCAAAGGCCTCGTTGATGGGGGGAACGGACTGAGCCAGGGCATGGATGAGTGCGATGCGGGTCATGGAAATCCAGGGGGGTGTTGTTCTGGGAGTATAGGCTTCAGGAAGCCCGGGCCGGCGGCAGCACGGGGGTGGGAATGGCGTCGCGGATTTTTTCCAGGATGCTGGCTATGGTGTCGGCCTCGCGTGTATCGCTGGTCTTGCGGTACAGCACGGTAATGACGAATCGCAGTTCCTGGGAGATGTCGACGACCGGCACGGCGATGGCTCCGTAGCCCTGCAGTGTGATGTGGGGATCGGTGGTCAGCACGACGTCGGGCGACATATCGTAGCCGCGTTCGCGGATGGCGTGGACGCGCTGCTCCAGGGCGTCCAGGGTCACGGCATCTTCCCCCGTTGCCGGCTTGTTTGCCAGTTCGCTCTGGACGTAAGGCATGACGACCCCGGCCGGCAGATAAGCCATGAATACCCGCCCTGTCGCCGTATTGGTCAAGGCGGCGGTCCCGCCTATGCGAAAGTGGATGGGCAGGTCGCCGGCGCTGTCGTTGCGGGCGATGATTCTTATGGACGTGCCGGCCCATATGTTCAGCATGGTGGGGGCCTGGGTTTCCTCGGTCAGCGAAGTGAGCAGCCTTCGCGTCGTGTCCATCAGGTCGATCTGCTTGAAGGCGGCCAGTCCCAGGTTCAGCGCGGCCGGGCCCAGCGTATAGGCGCTGCTTGCGTTTTGCAGGACCAGCCCGGTGCGCAGCAGGCTGACCAGATACATCCTGGCCTTGCTTGCCGACATGCCGGTGCGCGCCGCGATGTCCTTCAGCAGCATCGGGCCGGTGCTGTGCTGGAGCGCGTGAAGCACGCCGAACGCGATATCGATGGATTGGATGCCTTTTGCCATAGAACTGCTTGTCTGCTCCCCGCAGGAACGTCATTGGCCGCGGAAAACGCCGCGACCGGGGCCGTATGCCCAGCGAAAGTATAGCGGCACAGGAACCCGCCGATATTTTCGGACACAGCCTCAATGGTCGATTCCGGGAATTCCCGGATATTTTTTTGATTCGAAGCAATGATACTATAGCTGCATTAATGCAGCAATGCTGCATTTACCCGCCGCAACCACCGCAGATTTACCGGTACCGGCTACGGCGAGCTGTCCAATATTTGTTTAAGGAGCAGAAAATGGGAGCAAACGAACAGGCCGGCATGGCGGCATCGGCATCCGCCGCACTGGCAAAGGCCAATGCGCGCCTGGCCGACGGGAAAACGCCGCTGGTGAAAAATTGCTGGTACATAGCCGGCTGGGGCTGCGACTTCACGCGCGAGCCGCGCGAGCGAACCTTGCTCGGCCAAAGCCTGGTGTTTTATCGCACTCAGGGCGGGCAGCCGGTGGCTTTGCTCAATCGGTGCCCGCACCGTTCGTTTCCGCTGTCGCAAGGCAAGCTCGAGGGCGACGTGCTGCGTTGCGGCTACCATGGCCTGGCTTTCCGTGCGGACGGCTCCTGCGCGGAGATTCCCTCGCAAACGTCGGTGCCTCCCAGCACCTGTACGCGTTCCTATCCGGTGGCCGAACGCGGCCCCTTCGTGTGGATATGGATGGGCGATGCCGCCAAGGCCGATGAAAGCGCCATTCCCGACACCAGCTGGCTGGTGGATCCCAAGTGGAACTACGTCACAAGCTACCTGAGCCTGCAGGCCAACTATGTCTACCTGCAAGAGAACCTGCTCGACTTGTCGCATTTCACCTATCTGCATCCTTCCACGCTGGGAACCCCCGAATACGCCCGCAGCCCGTTCGAAGTCTCCACCACCGAGAACACCGTGCACATCAGCCGCTTCGTTGCCGAATGCGACGTGCCCCCCATTTATGCGCGCACCGGCATTGCGGGGAAAATGTCGCGCCGCACCGAATCCGAATTCGTTTCGCCGGCCATGCACCATGCTTCGGCCGTGCTTTCCGATCTGCAGCCCGAACCCGGCAAGCGCCGTGATTTCACGGTCTACATCACGCACTTCGCCACCCCCGAAACCCAGGACTCCACGCATTACTGGTTTTCGTTCGCCCGCGACTTCGCATTGGGCGAGACCGAGGTGGACGAATACATGAAGCAAAGCGCCATCACGGCGTTCAACGAAGACAAGGGCGCGCTCGAGGCCATCGCCCGCATCTACCAGACCGAGCCCGAGGCGACCGGCGCCGAGATCCACATAAAAAGCGATCAGGCCGGCGTGGCCATGCGCCGCATCCTGCTGCGCATGGCGAACGAGCAGGTATAGACTTGCGATGGAACGCGGCCAGCACGGAGTAATCATGCACACCCAAACATCGTCATCCGAAGCAGCAGCCCAGGGCATGCCCACGCCCGAATTCAATCTCGACTGGCCTGGAACCCTGCTGTTCTCGTCGCACCTGGCCCTCAAGGGGCACAAGCTGAACAAGTTTGCGCTGAGCCTGCGCATCCAGGCCAATCGGCAGGTTTATCTGCGCGACGAGGTGGCCTACATGAAGGCTTACGGCATTTCCGAGGGCGATATCGCGCTGGTGCTCGAACGCGACTGGAGCCGGCTGTTGCTGTCCGGCGGCCATCTGCAGGCCATTTCCAAGATCGCCGCCGCGGTCGGCCAGAATCTGTGGCACATCGGTGCGCACAATGCCGGCGTCGATGTCGAGGTGCTCAAGGCCTCGTGCCCGCGCAGGGTAAGCGGCTTGCCCAAGGAGTTCGAATAATGGCGCAGATCATTGCAGGCATAGGCATTGCGCATACGCCCTCCATGGGCATGGAGTACGACAAGGGGCTGGCGCATGGGTTCGACCCACGCTGGGGCATCTGGTACGAAGGCACCCGCCCGGTCAGGCAGTGGCTGGAAGACCTTCGGCCCACGCAACTGGTCGTCGTCTATAACGACCACCTCAACCATTTCGATTTCGACGCCTATCCAACCTTGGCCATCGGTGTGGCCGACGAATTCGAGCAGGCCGACGAAGGCTGGGGAAAGCGGCCCTTGCCGGACTTGCGGGGCGACCCGGGCTTCGCCATTCCCCTGGTCGAGCACATGGTCCGCCAAAGCGAAGCCGATCTTACGATATGCCAGACGCTCAAGCTCGATCATGGCGTGTACTCCTGGTTTCCCTATCTGGTGGACACGCCCTGGAACATTCCCGTTACGCCGATCGCGGTGAACATGGTGCGTCAGCCTTTGCCGACCTCGCAGCGCCTGGCCAGGCTCGGGCGGCAGATACGGGCGGCGGTTCAGGCCAATGCCGCCGACGAGCGCGTCGTCGTCATCGCCACCGGCGGCATGTCGCATCAAATAAGCGGAGCCCGCTTCGGCATTTCCAACCAGGACTTCGACAGGCGCTTCCTGAAGGCCCTGCCCAGGAACATGGACAAGCTGGTGGCGATGCCCCAGGAAGAATACATGCGCTACGGCGGCACCGAGGCCAGCGAGCTGTCCCTGTGGTTCGCCATGCGCGCCGCGCTGTCGGAACAGGCGCAGCCCGTCTACGATTTTTATACCTCCCCGCAGATTACCGGTTGTGGCGTATTGACCATGATAGAACCGGAGTTTGCGAACAACACCGCACAAGGAGCATGAATGAAGTTCGGAACAATCAGCAGGAACGGCCGCGATGCCGTGGTGGTCGGTGTAGAGGGCGATGCGGTTGTCGTGCTTGAAGACGTCATGGACGACGCGCCGCGCTCGGTCATGGACGTGATCGCCGGGGGCGACGCCTTGCTTGGCCGCATCCGCGCCGCGGTTGCGGGCCGCAAGGGGGGCGCCGTGGACAGCCAGCACTGGCTGCCGCCGGTGCCCAGGCCGGGCAAGATCATGTGCGTCGCCCTGAACAACAGCGCCAACAAAGACCGCATCAAAAGCGGGCCCAAGCATCCCGCCATGTTCATCAAGGCCTCGTCGTCGCTTATCGGGCATGGCCAGCCCATTCGACTGAGAGCCGATTTCGGGCGGGTCCACCCCGAACCCGAACTGGCCGTCATCATCGGCAAGGGGGGCAGCGATATTGCGCTCGAACAGGCCATGGATCATGTGTTCGGCTACAGCATCATCAACGATCTGACGTCGCCCACCATGCGCGGCGAAGACACTTTCCATTATCGGGCCATCCATCCCAAGGAGGGCGACGCCAGCGCCATCGAGTACGTCGACAGCTGGGTGTCCTACCCGGCCCGCTACAAGTGCTCCGACACCTTCGGGCCCATGGGGCCGTGGGTCGTCACGCGCGACGCCATCGGCGACCCTCACGACCTTACCGTGCGCTGCGTGCACCAGGACGAGCTCGTCACCGAAGACAATACCGCCAATCTTTTCTTCAAGGTCAAGGACGTGGTGGCGTTCGCCTCGACCTATATGACTCTCGAGCCGGGAGACATCATTTCCATGGGCACCGCGCTCAAGGCCGCTGGCGCCGCGAATGGCAAGGCGGTTCAGAACATCGACCTGAACAAGCTGGGCGGGCCCATCGAGGTGGGCATTTCGGGCATCGGCCGGCTGATCAATCCGGTGGAGTGGCGATGAAGCGCGCTTCCGTACCGGAAATCGGCGCAACGCTTGCGCACAGGCTGGCGATCGAAGAGCTGAACGCCGGCGTTGCCGCCTGCCTGGATGAGCAGCGGTACGATGAGCTGGCGCAGGCCTTCACCGAAGACGCGCATTATATAAGCGGTACGCGTTTCCTGGCGGGGCCCGGTGAAATCGTCCGGTTCTTTGTGGAGCGCAAGGCGGCCGGCGGGCCGCGCATAACGCGGCACACGGGCACCGGGCTGCGGCTGGAGTTCAACCACGACCATACCGAGGCGCGCGGCACCAGCGTCTGGGTTTCCTATGCCAGCAATACCACCGATGTGCCCGTCGACCACGTTGCGGTTTTCATGGTGGCCGACTTCGAAGACGTATACGTGCTGCAAGGCGACGGGTATTGGCGGATCCGCGAGCGCGTGATCCGGCCGGTTTTCAGGAATGCCGCCGCGGCGCCCAAGGCATAGCCATAGGGCTGGCTTTATTTGCCGGCCCAGGCCGCGATGCTGGCGCGCTCGGCGTCCGTCATGTGCGTCATGTTGCCCAGGGGCATGTATTTGCTGGCCACGACCTGCTTGATGAGCGCGGGGTGGGCCAGGGCTTCTTGTTCGGTATCGAGCATGATGCCGGCCGGGGCCGAGGCGAAACCCGGCTGGCTTGGCTTGGCGGAATGGCACTGTATGCAACGCGCATGGAAGATTTCCAGGGCCTGCTTGGTGCTGGTTGCCTGGGCGGTGGCGGTGCCGCCGGCCGCCGCCGTTTGAGCGGCGGGCGCCGGGGCGGTTGGCGCGGCCGGAGCGGCCAGCCAGGCAATGACAATAAGCAGGACGATGCCGACTACGGGGTAGACCAGTTTGTTTTGCCCCAGGTGGCGCAGCACGAAATATTGCCGTATGGCCGCGCCCGAGAAAATGAACAGGCTCATGATGATCCAGGCGTAGGGGCTGGAAAACGTGAACGAGTAATGGTTGCTGAGCATCAGGAACACGACGGGCAGCGTGAAGTAGGTGTTGTGCACCGAGCGCTGCTTGCCGCGCTTGCCGTCCAGGGGATTGGGCGTCTGGCCGCTTTTCAGGGCATTGACCATGCGATGCTGGCCGGGGATGATCCAGAAGAACACATTGGCCGACATGCTGGTGGCCATGACGGCGCCGGTAATGAGAAAGGCGGCCCGGCCCTGGAAGATATGGCTGCTTAAATAGGCTACGACCACCATCATGATGGCGACGGCAATGCTGAGCACACCGTCGTTTTCCATATTGGGGCTGACGCGCCGGCAAAGCTGGTCGTAGACCACCCAGCCCACAACCAGGAACAGCACGGCGATGACGCTGGCCTGCCAGCCTGTGAGCGCGGCGGCCCAGGCCCAGTCGCTGCCCGTGTTGACCAGGTAGAACGAGGGCTTGACCAGGTACAGCACCGCAAACAGCGCAAACCCCGACAGCCAGGTAGTGTAGGCCTTCCAGAAGGACCAGTGCAGGTCGTCGGGGAGTTCCGCCGGATTGGTCAGGTATTTTTGGTTGTGGTAGAAGCCGCCGCCGTGCACCGCCCACATCTCGCCGAACACCCCGCGCTTTTTGCTTTCTTCGCCGCGTGGCGGATGCAGGCTGTTGTCGAGCATGACAAAGTAAATGGATTCGCCGATCCAGGCGATGGCGGCCACTACGTGCAGCCAGCGCAAGAGCAAATTGCCGAACTCCATCAAATATGCGTGCATGACTCGATTCCATTGGTTGGATTGAATGGCGGCGGGCGCAGCGCGGTTCGCCGGTCTACGATTTGTGTGGCTGGCGCGGCGCCGTTAGCTGCCGCGATAGGTTGAGTAGGTCCATGGCGTGACGACCAGCGGCACATGGTAGTTTTCGCTGGGCCGGGCGATGCCGAAACGCAGCACCACCTGGTCGACGAAGCGGGGCTCGGGCAGGGCCACGCCTTGCCCAGCGAAGTAGTCGCCGGCCTCGAAAACCAGTTCGTAGACGCCGGCTTCCAGGCTGCCGCCTTCCAGCAAGGGGGCGTCGCAGCGCCCGTCGTGGTTGGTGACAGCCTGTTTGAGCAGTTTGCGGGTGTCGCCCTGGACGGCATAAAGCCGCATGTTCACGCCTTCGGCGGGTTTGCCATGCATGGTGTCCAGCACGTGGGTGGAAAGTTTTCCCATGGGGTCTCCGGTTATGGCGCGGCGGGGCGTGCTTGTGGGTACGAAGGCAAATCCGGCCTCGCCAGACTTGTTTTCATTAATTGTTGACAATTTATGTTGACGATTCTGTTTTAGGTGTCAATAATTGTCAATAGTAGATTTCCTTATGATTGACGGTAAAGGATCCTTGCAATGCTTTATCTGGACTCGCGCCGAGATCCGGTTTCCGACAGCGCCGCGCCCAGGGCGTCCTCCCTGCTGGAAGGCAACGCGCCCGATTCCGATGTCGACCGCGTTTACGCCGATATATTCGACGCGGTCATGGACAGGCGCCTGTTGCCGGGGGCCAAGCTTACCGAATCGACGCTGTGCAGCATTTTCGGCTGCTCGCGCGCAACGGTGCGCGGCGCGCTGGCCCAGTTGGCTTACGACAAGCTGGTCGTGCAACTGCCCAACCGCGGGGCCTTTGTGTGGCGCCCCGACGCCAAGGAAACCAAAGACGTCTTCGAGGCCCGTCGCGCCCTTGAATGCCTGCTCATCGAACAACTGCTGGCCATGCCCGACTTGCCGCAAAGGCTGGAGCCTTTGCGGGCCATGGTCGCCCAGGAGCGCCAGGCCTTCGAGCAGGGCGACCGCGTCAGCTGGCTAAGGCTTTCCAACGCCTTTCACGTCAAGATGGCCGCCCTCGGCGGCAACGAGGTGCTCACCGAGATGATGCACGGCCTGTGTTCGCGCACGACCCTGATCATCGCGCTTTACGACACGCCCAGCTCCAGCACCTGCTCCTACATCGAACACGAGCAAATCCTGGACCTGCTGGCGGCCGGCAACGCCGAGGGCGCCAAAGGCGCCATGTGCCATCATCTCCAAGACTGCGAGCAGCGCGTGCGCGAATCCACAACGACTGTGCCGGCCGACCCCTGGGCGGCCTTCAGCATCAAGCCCTGACCCGGAGCATCCATGAACAAGCAATATCCTCGCGATTTGATCGGCTACGGCAAAAATCCCCCCCAGGCGAGCTGGCCGGGCGGGGCGCGCATCGCGCTGCAGTTCGTCATGAACTACGAAGAGGGCGGTGAAAACTGCGTGTTGCACGGGGATTCGGGCTCCGAGCAATTCCTGTCGGAAATCGTCGGCGCCGATGCCTATTCCTCCAGGCATATGTCGATGGAGTCGATTTACGAATACGGTTCGCGGGCCGGCGTATGGCGGATCCTGCGCGAGTTCGAGCGGCGCGGCCTGCCGCTTACGGTGTTCGGCATCGGCATGGCGCTGGAGCGCAACCCCGACGTGGCCCGCGCTTTCGTCGAACTGGGCCACGAAATCGCCTGCCACGGCTATCGCTGGATCCACTATCAATCGGTGGCCGAGAACATCGAACGCGAACACATGCTGCACTGCGTTGAAATCATCCGCGGCATTACCGGCGAACATCCCTATGGCTGGTACACCGGGCGCGACAGCCCCAATACGCGCCGCCTGGTGGCCGACGAGGGCGGCTTCCTGTACGACTCGGACTATTACGGCGACGACCTGCCTTTCTGGATGGAGGTCGAAAAAAGCGACGGCAGTCCCACTCCCCAGCTTATCGTGCCGTATACGCTCGATACCAACGACATGCGTTTCGCCACGCCCCAGGGTTTCAATACTTCCGAACACTTTTTCAGCTATCTCAAGGATGCCTTCGATGTCCTGTATGCCGAAGGCGAAACGTCGCCCAAGATGATGTCGGTGGGCCTGCATTGCCGCCTTACCGGGCGCCCGGGGCGCTTTGCCGCGCTGCAGCGCTTTCTGGACTATGCGCAAAAACACGAGCGTGTCTGGATTTGCCGCCGCGTCGATATCGCCAGGCATTGGCGGGAGCATCATCCCTACTGCGACGGGAGCGAGCCATGAGCGCCGCCATCGCATTGGCTGACTTGAACGCCGCCTCCGAAGAGGATTTCGTGCGCGTTTTGGGCGGTGTCTTCGAGCATTCGCCGTGGGTGGCGCAGGGGGTGGCGAGCCAGAGGCCGTTTGCCAGTGTGGAGGCTCTGCATCGGGCCATGGTCGCGTGTATCGAGCGGGCGGGGCGAGATACCTGGCTGACGCTCATCCGCGCCCACCCCGAACTGGCCGGCAAGGCCGCAGTCAGGGGCGAGCTCACGCCCGAGTCCAGCTCCGAGCAGGCGGGCGCCGGCCTGGCCAATTGCTCGCCGGAAGAGTTCGCCGCGCTTACCTCGCTCAACCAGGCGTATCGCGAGAAGTTCGGCTTTCCGTTCATTCTTGCCGTGCGCGGCTACGACCGCGCCGGCATCATCGAGCAGTTTCAGCGGCGCCTGAGCCTTGCGCCCGACGCCGAAATGGCCGAGAACCTGGCCCAGATATACAAAATCGGGCGCCTTCGGCTCGACGACCTTATTCGCGAGTAATCGCAAGGGGCCGGCCCTTAGACCGGCGCGCTGTTTTTCGTCAGGAGTGATTTTGCAATGGCAGCCCCCAATTTACCCGCAGGTACTGTCTTGAACGCCCCCAGCGTGGAGTTGCCCGCGTTCGCCACCCGGCATGCCAATCTGGCGTCGGCCGATTTCGGAGCCACCGTCGTGTCGTGCTCGGATGAATGGTTCGCCGCCGCCAATCGCATGCTGCAGGCTTCCGAGCCGGTGTTCGTGGTGGGCAAGTTCGACGACCATGGAAAATGGATGGATGGCTGGGAAACCCGGCGCAAACGCCATGCCGGCCATGACCATGCCGTCGTCAGGCTGGGCCTGCCCGGGGTCATCAAGGGCGTGGATATCGACACCAGCCATTTCACCGGCAACTTTCCGCCCGCGGCGTCGCTGCAGGCATGCTATTGCAGCACCGAACCCGACCAGAGCACGGTATGGACGGAACTCGTGCCCGCCACGTCGCTGGCCGGCAATTCGCATCATTTCATCGAGCTGGACGATGGGCGCGCCTGGACGCATTGCCGCCTGAACATCTACCCCGATGGGGGCGTCGCGCGCCTGCGTATCTACGGCCAAACCGTTTGCGACTGGAAGGCGCTGGACGCCAATGCGCTGCACGAAGTCTCCGCGCTGGCGGCGGGCGGGCGCATCGTGGGCTACAACGACGCGCATTTCGGTGTGCCGTTCCGTCTCATCATGCCGGGGCGCGGCGTCAACATGGGCGATGGCTGGGAAACGCGCCGTCGCCGCGATCCGGGCCACGACTGGTGCATCGTCGAGCTGGGCCATGCGGCCATCGTCGAGAAAATCGAGGTCGACACGGCGCATTTCAAGGGCAACTATCCCGACCGTATTTCCCTGCAGGCCGCGCATGTTTCGGGCGGCACCGACCAATCCGTCATCACCCAGGCCATGTTCTGGCCCGTCCTGCTGGGCGAGCAAAAAACCGAAGCCGACAAGCAGCATTTTTATACGACCGAACATATCCAGCCGCTGGGGCCGGTCACCCATGTCAAGCTGAACATGATTCCCGACGGCGGCATCAGCCGGCTGCGCATATGGGGCCGCCTGGCGCAATAGCCGTTTTGCGCCTTGGCACCGGGCCCGGCATGCCGCAAGCCTGCCGGACCGGCAACAAAAAAACAAGACGGCGGCGCGCACCGGGCGCGAACGCCGATCCAGGAGACACAGATTGCCGATTTTGAAACTACAGCGTTTGACGCAGTCCCGTTTCGCCCAGTTCGGCGATGTCATCGAAATGGGGGGCCGGGACTGGTTTCCCATCAATAACGGAACCACCCGCCGCTACCATGGCCAGGGCACCGTACAGGTCAGCGGCGCCGACGGCCATGCCGGAATCAGCCTGGCCTTGGGCGACGCCTTTGCGTTTCCCCTGAGCATATCCATGCTGGAGCGCCATCCGCTTGGCAGCCAGTCATGGATACCCGTCGACGGCGCCTCGTTCGTCATCGTGGTTGCGCCTAATGGCGCCAACGGCAGGCCCGACGAGACGGGCATATGCGCGTTTCTCGCCGACGGCGGGCAGGGCGTCAATTATTTCCAGGGGACATGGCATCACCCCCTCATGACCCTGGGCAGGAAGGGGCAATTCGTCGTGGTCGATCGCATCGGCACCGCCCCCAATTGCGATGAAAGCGATTTAGATCAACACTATACGGTAGATGGGTCGTTTCTGGACGAGGCGGCTGACCCGCCAAGCGCCCGGTAACCACCCAGAAGTCGGGAGACAGCAATGAGTCAAAGGCAGGTCGTCAGTTTCTATTTGAATGGACGGTTGCAGCATGTAACGCCCGTGTCGCCCACGCAGACGGTATTGCAGTATTTGCGCGAGCAGGCGGGGCTTACCGGCACCAAGGAAGGTTGCGCGGAGGGCGACTGCGGCGCCTGCACGGTTACCGAAGCCAGCCTGGGGGCCGACGGCCAGGTCGAATTCCGGGCCGTCAATGCCTGTATCCGCTTTTTACCAACCCTGGATGGCCGGGCCGTCTGGACGGTCGAGGCCGTGGCCGGCGGCGACGGCGGCCTGCATCCCGTGCAGCAGGCCATGATCGATCATCATGGGTCGCAGTGCGGATTCTGCACGCCGGGCTTCATCATGTCCATGTACACCATGTATCAAAACGGCCTGACGCGCCCCGTCCGCGAAGAGGTGCTCGACAATCTTTCGGGCAATCTGTGCCGCTGCACCGGCTATCGGCCGATCATCGACGCCGCGCTCAACATGGGCAATTATCCCGAGGCCAGGCTCGATATCGAACGCATCGAACGGCAGCTTGTCGAACTGCAGGAATCGTGCAAGACCTCTTTGTACCTCGAATCCGCGGGGCAACGGTATTTTGCGCCAACCACGCTGGACGAGCTGGCCGAGCTCTACGCGGCCCGCCCCGAAGCCATGCTGCTGGCGGGCGGCACCGATGTCGGCCTCATGGTGACCAAGCAGCTTCGGTCGTTCGACGACCTCATCTATCTGGGCGCCGTCGCCGAGCTCAATCAAATCGAGCATCAGGGCGACTGTTTGCGCATCGGCGCCACGGTCTTGCTGAACGACGGCTATGCGGCCGTCGCCAACGAGTATCCCGAGGTGCTCGAGCTCTGGAAGCGCTTTGCATCCATGCCCATCCGCAATTCGGGAACCCTGGTGGGCAATGTCGCCAATGGGTCGCCCATCGGCGACAGCGCGCCGTTCCTCATCGCCATCCAGGCGCGGGTGGTGCTGCGCAAGGGCGGGCGCCGGCGCGAACTGCCGCTCGAAGACCTGTACCTCGACTACCGCAAGCAGGCCCGCGAACCGGGCGAGTTCGTCGAGGCTTTGCTCATCCCCTTGCGGGCCGCCGACGTCCAGGTGGCCACCTACAAGCTTTCCAAGCGCGTCGATCAGGACATCTCGGCGGTATGCGGCGCCTATGCGCTGCGGGTCGACCAGGGCAGGGTGGCGTCGGTGCGTATTGCGCACGGCGGCATGGCGGCCACGTCGCGCCGCGCTCCGCATGCCGAGCAGGCGCTGGATGGCCAGAGTTGGGACGAGGCGGCCGTCGCCAAGGCCATGGATGCGCTGGAGCAGGACTACCAGCCCATGACCGACATGCGCGCCACCGGCGCCTACCGCCTGAAGGCGGCGCGCAACCTGTTGTACCGTTTTTATCTCGAGAGCACCGGCATGACCGATACTCGCATTTAGTCAGGGGGTCTCATGTCTGTAAAAACCTATCAAACCGTCGGCAAGGCGCTGCCGCACGAAAGCGCGCATCTGCACGTCACGGGTAGCGCCCAGTACACCGACGACATCCCCGAGCTCGCCCATAGCCTGCACGGGGCGCTGGGCACGTCCGCGCGGGCGCATGCGCGCATCGTGTCCATGGATCTCTCGGCGGTCGCCGCCGCTCCGGGCGTTGCGGCGGTCGTCACGCTGGACGATGTTCCCGGCGAAAAGTATTTGGGCTCCTACATCCAGGACGAGCCGATTTTCGCCGACGGCAAGGTCGAATACCTGGGCCAGCCGATATTCGCGGTGGCTGCCGCCACCCACGACCTGGCGCGCCGTGCCGTGCAACTGGCGCGTATCGAATACGAAGACCTGGAGCCGGTGCTGACGGTCGAAGAGGGCGCGGCGCGCAAGTCTTATGTCTTGCCGCCGGTACGCATTTCGCGGGGCGATGTGCCGGCCGCGCTCGCGCAAGGCCCCAACCGGTATCAGGGCGAACTGTATTGCGGCGGCCAGGAACAGTTCTACCTCGAAGGCCAGGTCGCCTATGCCGTGCCGGGCGAAGACGGCGAATTCCAGATTTATTGCTCCACCCAGCACCCTTCCGAAATGCAGCACATGGTGGCGCACATGCTGGGCCAGCCCTCGCATACCGTCAAGGTGCAATGCCGGCGCATGGGCGGCGGATTCGGCGGCAAGGAAAGCCAGTCCTGGCCGTTCGCCACGGCGGCGGCCCTGCTGGCCCGGCGCACCGGCAAGCCCGTCAAAATACGCGCGGATCGCGACGACGACTTCACCATCACGGGCAAGCGCCACGATTTTCGTGTGCTGTACGACGTCGCCTATACCGACGAAGGCTTGATCAAGGCGGTGGCGTTCGAGCAGCAACTGCGTTGCGGCTACTCCGCCGATCTTTCGGGTGCGGTGGCCGACCGCCAGGTGTTCCACTCAGACAACGCCTACTATCTCGAGACCTTCGACATCCTGTCGCTGCGGGTCAAGACCAACACGCAGTCCAATACCGCGTTCCGCGGTTTCGGCGGCCCGCAAGGCATCTTGTGCATCGAATACATCATCGACGACATCGCCCGCAGGCTGGGCAAGGATCCGCTCGATGTGCGCAAGCTCAATTTTTACGGGCGCACCGACCGCAATGTCACGCCGTATCAAATGGTGGTCGAGGACAACGTCGTGCATGAGCTGGTCGACCAGCTCGAGGCCAGCAGCCAATACCGCGAGCGCCGCAAGCAGATCGATGCCTTCAACGCGCGAAGCCGCATCCTTAAAAAAGGCCTGGCGCTGGTGCCGGTGAAGTTCGGCATTTCGTTTACCGCCACCTTCCTGAACCAGGCCGGCGCCTTGCTGCACGTGTATACCGATGGCTCGGTGCTGATCAACCATGGCGGCACCGAAATGGGCCAGGGTCTGAACACCAAGGTGGCGCAGGTCGTGGCCGAGGAACTGGGCCTGGACATTGCGCATGTGCGCGTATCGGCCGCCGATACTTCCAAAGTCGCCAATACGTCGGCGACGGCGGCTTCCACGGGCTCCGACCTCAACGGCAAGGCCGCTCAGGACGCCGCGCGCAAAATCAAGGCGGCGCTCACGGCATTCGCCGCCGACCACTATGGCTGCGACGAAGCCCATATCCAGTTCCGCAACAATGAAGTCGTCTGCGGCGACCGTATTACGCTGCCGTTCGCCGAGTTCGTGCACGAAGCCTATATGGCGCGCATTCCTTTGTGGTCGTCGGGGTTCTACCGCACGCCAAAAATCCACTACGACGTCAAGACGCTCACCGGCCGGCCCTTTTATTATTTCGTCTATGCGGCGGCATGCGCCGAAGTCGTCGTCGACACCCTTACCGGCGAGAACAAGCTGCTGCGGGCCGACATTCTTTACGACGGCGGACGCAGCATCAATCCGGCGGTCGATGGCGGCCAGGTCGAAGGCGGCTTCATCCAGGGCATGGGATGGCTGACCACCGAAGAACTATGGTGGAACGACAAAGGCAAATTGATGACCCATGCGCCGTCGACCTACAAGATTCCGTCGGTGTCCGACTGTCCGCCGGCGCTGAATATCGCGTTTTTCGACAATGGCAATACCGAGAACAATATCTACCAGTCCAAGGCGGTGGGCGAGCCGCCGCTGCCCACCGCCATTTCCGTATTCCTGGCCATCCGCGACGCCATCGCCGCCACGGCGGCCCCGGGGGTCACCGTGCCGCTGAACGCGCCCGCGACGGCAGAGCGCGTACTGTGGGCGCTGGAAAGCGTCAACGAGGGCTCGGCCCTGGGTGTGGGTGTTCTTGCCGAAGACGATCTGGGCTCCGCGCAGACGCTGGCCGAGCCCGTCATGGGAGCGGCCAGTTCCGGGCCGGGCGATGTCTGACACGGTTGCATTGCGCCGGCCGGTATCCAGGCCCTCCTGGCTGCAGGCCACGCAGAACAGCCTGCGGCGGGGCCAACCCGTGGTGCTGGTGACGGTGGCGCAGGTCAAGGGTTCGGCGCCGCGGGACGCCGGAGCCAAAATGTGGGTCGACGCCTTTGGCGCGCACGACACCGTCGGAGGAGGCCACCTCGAGCAGCAGGCCATCGAGCTGGCCAGGCAAATGCTGGCCGACGCAGGCCGCCAGCGCCGCCAGACCATCCGCTATCCGCTTGGCGCCAGGCTGGGCCAGTGTTGCGGCGGGGTGGTGTGGCTGTCTTTCGAGTACCTGGATCGGCGCGACTTGCGCTGGTGCGACGAACTGGCGTCGCGGCTGGAACTCGAAGAGGCCGTCCAGCGCCGGGTGATCGTGCCGCTGGACGGTGTGGATGCCTCCGGCTTCGTCGATCAGGGTGAAAGCGACGTCGCCATTACTGCCGGCGGGGGCGGGCCAGCCTTTACCGGCGCCGGCGATACGGCGAGGGATGCGGGTAGCGGGGCGCCAAGCGCCGCGGAAACGCACTTTTGCACGCATTGGGACGCGCGCAGCGGCCTTCTGACCGATGTTGTTTCCGCGCCGGCCCTGGATGTGGTCGTGTGCGGCGCGGGCCATGTGGGCCGCGCCATTGTGCGGTTGCTGGGCGACCTGCCGGTGCGGGTCGTATGGCTGGATCCCCGCGACGACTGGTGGCCCGAGACCATTCCCGAGAACGTCGTATGCCTGGAGGGCGACGCCGATGATGTCCGGGATTGCCCCGACAACGCCTATTGGCTGATTCTTACGCACAGCCACGCACTGGATCTGGAAATCATCGAGCAGGTCTTCCGCCATAAGCCGTTCCGTTTCCTGGGGCTGATCGGCTCGGCCACCAAAAAGACGCGCTTCATTTCGCAGTTGCGGCAACGCTTTCCCGCCGAGCTGGTAGCCCGCATGCAGTGCCCCATCGGACTGGTGTCCACCTCCAGCAAACTGCCCAGCGTCATCGCGGTTTCGGTGGTGGCGCAATTGCTTCCCTTGCTGGATGAATCCGGTAATCCTCTATAATCAGCGGTTACCTGTCATTTAGCATTTTTGTCTAATGAAAACATCCGAAATCCGTCGCAAGTTTTTGTCCTTTTTTGAGTCCAAAGGCCACCACGTCGTGCCTTCGTCGTCCCTGATTCCGGGCAACGACCCCACCTTGCTGTTCACCAACGCGGGGATGGTGCAATTCAAGGATGTGTTCACAGGCAAAGAAACCCGCCCGTATCATCGCGCCACCAGCTCGCAGCGCTGCGTGCGGGCCGGCGGCAAGCACAACGACCTGGAAAACGTGGGCTATACGGCGCGCCATCACACGTTTTTCGAAATGCTGGGCAATTTCAGCTTCGGCGACTATTTCAAGCACGATGCCATCCGCTATGCCTGGGAGCTGCTCACCGAGGTGTACAAGCTGCCGGCCGAAAAACTGTGGGTCACGGTTTACCAGGAAGACGACGAGGCCTACGATATCTGGGCCAAGGAAATCAAGGTGCCGGCCGAGCGCATCATACGCATCGGCGACAACAAGGGCGCCCGCTATGCGTCCGACAACTTTTGGCAAATGGCCGACACCGGCCCTTGCGGCCCCTGTTCCGAAATCTTCTACGATCACGGCCCCGAAATCTGGGGCGGCCCCCCGGGCTCTCCCGAAGAAGACGGCGACCGCTACATCGAGATCTGGAACCTGGTTTTCATGCAGTTCGAGCGCGATGCCTCGGGCCATATGGAACCCCTGCCCAAACCCTGCGTGGACACCGGCATGGGGCTGGAGCGCATAGCCGCCGTGCTGCAGCACGTGCATTCCAACTACGAAATCGACCTGTTCCAGGCGCTCATCAAGGCCGCCGCGCGCGAAACCGGCACCACCGACCTCGGCAACAATTCGCTCAAGGTCATCGCCGACCATATCCGCGCCTGCAGCTTTCTTATCGTCGACGGCGTCATCCCCAGCAACGAGGGCCGCGGCTACGTGCTGCGCCGCATTGTGCGCCGCGCCTTGCGCCACGGCCACAAACTGGGCCAGGCCAAGCTGTTCTTCTACAAGCTGGTGGCCGATCTCGTCGCCGAAATGGGCGACGCCTATCCCGAACTCGTCCGCAACCAGGAACGTGTCGAACAGGTCATCAAGCAGGAAGAAGAGCGTTTCAGCGAAACGCTGGAAAACGGCATGCGCATTCTCGATGCCGCGCTGGCCGACATTCCCGAAAAAGGCGTGCTCGATGGGCAGACCTTGTTCACGCTTTACGATACCTACGGCTTTCCCGTCGACCTTACCGCCGACATCTGCCGCGAGCGTTCCGTGGAAGTCGACCACGACGGGTTCGAGGTCGCCATGGCCCGCCAGCGCGACCAGGCCCGGGCCGCGGGCAAGTTCAAGGCGGCTCAAGGCCTGAGCTACCACGGTGCTCAGACCCGCTTCGACGGCTACGAGCATTTGCAGGGGCAGGGCGCCGTCACGGCGCTGTATGTGGACGGCGTCGAAGTCGATGCCGTCACTGCGGGGCAGGACGCCATCGTGGTGCTCGACGCCACGCCGTTCTATGCCGAATCGGGCGGGCAGGTCGGCGACACGGGCGAACTGGTCGCGGGCGCCGCCCGTTTCCATGTGCTCGACACGCAAAAGGTTCAAAGCAATGTGTTCGGCCATCACGGCAAGCTCCTGGAAGGCGTCTTGCATGTGGGCGATACGGTCCAGGCCCAGGTCGACGGCGAGCGCCGGGCGCGCACCATGCGCAACCACTCGGCCACCCACCTCATGCACAAGGCCTTGCGCGAAGTGCTGGGCGGCCACGTTCAGCAGCGCGGCTCGCTGGTCGATCCCGACAAGACCCGGTTCGATTTCGCCCATGACGCGCCCGTCACCGACGAGCAGATCGTGCGCATCGAGCAGATCGTCAATGCCCAGGTGCTGGCCAATGCGCCGGTGGTGTCGCAGGTCATGGCCTACGATGACGCGGTCAAGGGCGGCGCCATGGCGCTGTTCGGCGAAAAATACGGCGATGTCGTGCGGGTGCTGGACATCGGCTTTTCACGCGAGCTGTGCGGCGGCACGCATGTGCAGCGCACCGGCGATATCGGGCTGTTCAAAATCGTTTCCGAAGGCGGGGTCGCCGCGGGCGTGCGCCGCGTCGAGGCCGTTACCGGCGACAACGCCCTGGCCTGGGCCCAGCAGACCAACGGCGCCTTGCTGCATGCCGCCGCCTTGCTCAAGGCCCAGCCGGCCGATCTGCCCGAGCGCATCGCCCAGGTGCAGGCGCAGGTCAAGTCGCTCGAACGCGATCTGGATCAGGCGAAAAACAAGCTGGCCGCGGCGGCGGGCAACGATCTGGCCGGCAAGGCCGTCGAGTTGCCGGGCGGCGTCAAGCTTCTGGCCCGGATCATTCCCGGAGCCGATCCCAAGGCCTTGCGCAGCATGGTCGACCAATTGAAAGACAACCTGAAACCCGCCGTGGTGGTGCTTGCCGCCGTGGCCGACGGGCGGGTCAGCCTGGTGGCCGGCGTGGCCTCCGAGCTTGCCGGCAAGGTCAAGGCGGGCGACCTGGTTGGCATGGTGGCCGGGCAAATCGGCGGCAAGGGCGGCGGGCGCCCCGACATGGCCATGGGCGGCGGCACCGACGAAGCGGCGTTGCCGGGTGTGCTGTCCCAGGTGCAAGGCTGGGTGCAGCAGCGGCTCGAGGGCTAGGGCATGGAATCCGATACACCCGATTTCGATCTCGAAATCGACGCCTCGGGGTTAAAATGCCCTTTGCCCATCCTGCGGGCGAAAAAAGCCCTGGCGCAGTTGCAAAGCGGGCAGGTGCTGAAGGTCATCACCACCGACACGCATGCCGTGCGGGACTTCCAGGCATTCGCCAAGCAAACGGGCAATGCCTTGAGGGCGCAAGACGAGTCGCCGGATCGCGCCGTGCATTTCCTGGTGCGCCGCTAAGGCCCAGGCGCGGTTCTTGCCGCGGGGCGGTGTGGCTTTTTGAATATATTTGGCGGATTTATGCGCTAAGGTTTGCCTAGGCTAGCCATTAAGTGCTAGAATCTTTTGTTTTTCACAACATTTTCAAAGGATTACCTATGGTGGTGATTCGTCTAGCCCGTGGTGGCTCGAAGAAACGTCCGTTTTACAACGTTGTAGCAGCCGATTCGCGTAACCGTCGCGATGGCCGTTTTATTGAACGCGTGGGTTTTTACAACCCCGTTGGCAACGAAGGCCAGGAAAACCTGCGTTTGGCGCTCGACCGCGTCAAGCACTGGACCGACAACGGCGCCCAATTGTCGCCCGCCGTTACCCGTTTGGTTAAAGAATACTCCGCCAAGGCGGCTGCCTGAGCGTAGCGCTGGCATAACGGTACCGCGCCATGTCCGCCTCCCAAGACGCTGGGATTCCCGACGATCTTGTAGAGCTGGGCCGCATTGTGTCGGCTTACGGCATCAAGGGCTGGGTCAAGATCCAGCCGCATTCGACCGAAGCCGAGGTACTGCTCGACGCTGAACAGTGGTGGTTGAAAGCGCCCGCTGCTCCCCTGGAGCGCCCGGGCGCTTTGTCGCGTCCGTACCCGGTAAAGGTGCTGGCCGCCAGGCCGCAGGGAAGCACGGTCGTTGCCCAGATCGACGCCAGCCCCGGCCGCGACGCGGCCGAAAAGCTCAAGGGCCACAGCGTTTGGGCGCGGCGCGCCAGCTTTCCCCCGGCGGACGACGACGAATACTACTGGGTCGACCTCATCGGCTGCCTTTTGTTCGGCGATCGGAACGGCTCTTCCGCCCTGATCGGACGGGTGGTCGAAGTCATCGACAACGGCGCCCATGCCGTTCTGCGGGTCGCGCGGGCGAAAGCCGCCAGCGAAGGAACGGAGCCGGAGCTGCTGCACGATGCCAAAGGGCGCACGGTGGATGTCCTGGTGCCTTTTGTAAACGCCCACGTGCATACCGTCGATATCGCCAACAAGCGGCTGGACAGCAATTGGCCGGCCGATTTTTAATGCGGGCCGCAAGCTCCGAGGCTTGACCCATGCGTTTTGACGTCATCACCTTATTCCCCGACATGTTCGGCGCGGTCAGCGACCAGGGCGTCACGGGGCGTGCGTTCAAGCATGGGTTATGGGAGCTTGGCCTGTGGAATCCACGCGATTTCACGCACGATGTCCATCGCACCGTCGACGACCGGCCTTATGGGGGCGGCCCTGGCATGGTCATGCTGGCCGATCCGCTGGAGCAGGCCGTCCTGGCCGCCCAGTCGAGCCGGTCGCGCCCGGCCTCGGTCATGCTGATGAGTCCCACAGGGCAACGCTTCGATCAGGCCATGGCGCAAAGTCTGGTGGACGAGGGCGGTTCGATACTGGTTTGCGGCCGCTACGAAGGTGTGGACCAGCGTTTCATCGAGCGTTGCGTCACCCATGAGGTGTCGATGGGCGACTTCGTGCTTTCGGGAGGGGAAATCCCCGCCATGGCAATCATGGACGCCGCCGTCCGGCTATTGCCGGGGGCCTTGAACGACGCCGATTCCGCGCGCCAGGATTCCTTCAACGACGCCCTGACGGGGTTGCTGGACAGCCCGCATTACACCCGCCCCGAAGACTACAAAGGCCAAAGCGTGCCGGCCGAACTGCTGTCCGGCCATCACGCCAGAATCGCTGTGTGGCGGCGCGAACAGTCGTTGGCGCTTACCTGGCGCCGCCGCCCCGATCTGCTGGAGCAGGCCCGCCGGGCGGGCCTGCTCAGCAAGGCCGACGAGAAATTCCTGGCGCAATTGGCGCGTAGTCCGGCGGAATGAAAAAGCCGTCCGGAAGCAGCGCGCAAGCCCCGGCGCATCATGCCGAAGCTCCTCGGCACCGGCCTTGCGCTGCACAGGCGCTCATCGATGGGCAGGCAGGTCTTCCAGATGGGCGGTATCGTTGATCCGCTGTACGGTGGCTTCGAGTCCGCGTATTTCAATCTGATTGATGCAGCACGGGCTTTGAGCCAAACGCCAGTAGGCGCAAAGAGGCTGATCCAGAAGTTGCAGCAGCACCGCGCGGTTGACGCTGTCGTGTCCGATAAGCATTACCACGTCTGAGGGTTCCGGATGGCGCTGCAGGACTTCATGCAGCCCTTTGGCGGTGCGCGCCACCAGATCCTGCAAGGACTCGCCATCGGGAAAACGGACGCGCTGCGGCCTCTCGCGCCAGTTCGAATACTGCTCCGGCCAGCGCTCCCGCACGGTATCGTGGGTGAGTCCCTGCCATTGTCCGTAGTCCAGGTCTTGAAGCCCATCGAGCGCCTGGGGCTCGATTTTCAGCGCCTGGGCTATCGGGGCTCCGGTCTGGATGCAACGTCCCATCGGGCTGGTGTAAAGCGCTGCCGATGCGTAGCCTTTGGCGATCCGGTGGGCCAGCGCTTGTGCCTGAAGCATGCCAAGGGGGCTGAGAGGCAGTTCGGCACGGCCGCGAAAACGTGGTGGATCGATGCCTTCGACATGCCCATGTCTCATGAGAATCAGAGTCGTCATTTTTTTACCCCGTGTCAGGTTGTTGCAGCTTGTCGCGTCGCTTGGCCGCGTGCGGCCCACCGCGGTGCGTATGGATGATATTTACAGGGGCCGGCCTATGGTGCCGAACTCGACCGGCGTCTTGGCGTAGAAAAGATGCAGGGACGGCTCATTGCCCAGGCGTGCCATGATGGCGTCGCATTCGGAGGCGGACACCACCATGGCAATTTCGATGGGCTGGTCGGCCAAGTCGAAAAAGTGCGCCGAGTGAAGCCGGTGATGGCCGCCCAGGCCTTCCTGGGCGGCCATCACGGTGGCTCCGCGGATCTGCATGGACTGAGCCAGTTCCAATAGCCACTGATGCAGTGGTTGATGATTGTGGGACCGGTCTTGCTGTGTGAAGAAAGTCAGCATATATCCTGTCATGGTGTTGTTTCCTTTGCTCAGTGGCTGAAGAAATATTGCACGAACGCGATGCCCAGCAGCGTCAGGCCGATGGAGCCCGCCACATGCACGCCCAGTTCGAGCGCGGCGCTGGCGAGCTCCCGATTTTGTATGAGGCTGCTCACTTCCAGCGAAAAAGTGGAGAAAGTCGTCAGCCCTCCCAGAAAGCCTGTAATGGCGAACAAGCGCCATTCAGCGGGCAGACTGGCATGGGCCTTGAAGAATTCGCTGAGTATGCCTATGAGCAGACCGCCGATCAGATTGGCGGCCAAGGTGCCGAGCGGCAAGGAAGGCAAAATCGAGTTCAGTCCCAGGCCCAGCAGCCAGCGCAGCAGCGCGCCGATTCCCGCGCCCAGCGCGATGACGATGATTGCGCTTGGCATGGCCTAGCCAGGGATGGCAAAAGGTTCTTGGGGGCAGGGGAGTGATGGAGGCGGCGCTGGTGCGCGCAGCGTGGAGAAGTGGCGTTTTTTTATCATGGCGGCCGGAAATCTTGCGTTGAGGCGAAGGCCTGAACGAGGAAGCGCTGATCGACTCAAGCCCACCCGCTTCCTGATCAGGAACGAGTAGGCATCATCAGCCAGCGCATGCCGGCGGTTCTAAGTGGAGGAATGCCATCTCCGCGACATAGTTTATCAATCGCGCTCGCCGCATGCAATACTCGCGGCGGATGCGCGATGGCCTGCCTTGTGCAATGACGCGGCTATGCAAGCTTGTTCAATTGAGCCCGTACCTTGGCCAGGGTGTCGCCAAACTGGGCCACGCGGGCTTTTTCCTGCTCGACCACCGCCGCCGGGGCGCGCTCGACGAAGCTGGCATTCGACAACTTGCCGTTCGCCTTGGCGATTTCTCCTTCCAGGCGTTCGATTTCCTTGCCCAGGCGGGAGCGTTCGGCTTCGACGTCGATTTCGACGTGCAGCATGAGTTCGGTCGTGCCGACGATTTGCACCGGCGCGCCGACGTCGGGCAGGCTGTCCACGATTTGAACCTCGCTCAGCTTGGCCAGGGCGGCCAGGTAGGCGCTATGGCGCTGCAGCGCCGCCGCATCGCCGCGGGCGATCAGGGGCACGCGCTGGGCTGGCGACAGGTTCATTTCGCCGCGCAGGGCGCGCACAGCTTCGACCTGGGCCTTGAGCTCGGCAACCTCGGCTTCCGCCTCCGGGTCGAGCAGCTCGGGGTTGGCCAGCGGGTAGGGCTGGATGCACAGGCTGGTCTGTTCGTCGGCGCGCCGCTTGCCAGCGTCCAGGGCGACTTTTTGCCAGAGCTCTTCGGTGATGAAGGGGATGATGGGGTGGGCCAGCCGCAGCAGGGTTTCCAGCACGCGGATCAACGTGCGGCGGGTGCCCAACTGCTGCGCCGCGCTGCCATGCTGGATCTGCACCTTCGCCAGCTCCAGGTACCAGTCGCAGTATTCGTCCCAGATGAAGTGGTACAGCGCATTGGCGATGTTGTCGAAACGGTAGTCGTCGAAGCCGCGCTGGACGTCTTCCTCCAGGCGCTGCAGCTGGCTGATGATCCAGCGGTCGGCGAAGGCCAGTTCGCCCTGGTCGGCGCCGGTCAGGTCGTGCCCTTCGGTATTCATCAGGACGAAGCGGGTGGCGTTCCAGAGCTTGTTGCAGAAATTGCGATAGCCTTCGCAGCGCTTCAGGTCGAAATTGATGTTGCGGCCCAGCGTGGCATAGGCCGCCATGGTGAAGCGCAGCGCGTCGGTGCCGTAGGCCGGGAACCCCTGGGGATAGTCCTTGCGGGTTTTCTTTTCGATGCTGGCGGCCTGCTGGGGATTCATCAGGCCCGTGGTGCGCTTGGCCAGCAGCGTTTCCAGGCTGACGCCGTCGATGAGATCCACGGGGTCGATGGTGTTGCCCTTGGACTTGCTCATCTTCTTGCCGTCCATGTCGCAGATGAGGCCGTGGACATAGACGGTCTTGAAGGGCACCTGGCCGGTCATGTGCAGGCCCATCATGACCATGCGGGCCACCCAGAAGAAGATGATGTCGAATCCGGTCACCAGGACGCTGGAGGGCAGGTAGCGTTCGAGATCGGGGGTTTTCTCGGGCCAGCCGAGGTCGGTGAATGGCACGAGGGCCGACGAGAACCAGGTGTCCAGGACGTCCGGGTCGCGCGTAAGCGAGCCCGCGACGCCCGCGGCGGCGGCCTGCTCGCGTGCCTCCTCCTCGTTGCGGGCAACGAAGATCTGGCCGTCTTCCGAATACCAGGCGGGAATCTGGTGGCCCCACCATAGCTGGCGAGAAATGCACCAGTCCTGGATTTTTTCCAGCCACTGGTTGTAGGTGGTCGTCCAGTTTTCGGGGTAGAACTCGATGCGGCCGTCGGCCACCGCCGCCAGCGCGGCTTCGGTGATGCTTTGGCCGGGGTTCAGGGTGCCGGCCGGCGCGGCCTTGCTCATGGCGACGAACCATTGGTCGGTCAGCATGGGTTCGATGACGGTGTTGGTGCGATCGCCACGGGGCACCATCAGCTTGTGGGGCTTGATGTTGGCCAGCAGCTCCTGCGCCTGCAGGTCTTCGACGATTTTCTTGCGGGCGGCAAAACGATCCATGCCGCGGTAAACGGCGGGACAGTCGTCGCTGATTTTGGCGTCCAGGGTAAGGATGCTGATCTGTGGCAGGCCGTGGCGCTGTCCCACGGCGTAGTCGTTGAAGTCGTGGGCGGGGGTTACCTTGACCACGCCGGTGCCGAACTCCCGGTCGACGTAATCGTCGGCAATGACGGGGATTTCGCGTCCGGCAAGCGGCAGGAGCACCTTGCGGCCGATCAGGTGGGCATAGCGTTCGTCGTCGGGATGCACCATGACCGCCACGTCGCCCAGCATGGTTTCAGGCCGGGTGGTGGCTACGACCAGATGCGTCAGTCCATCGACCGGCTCGACCAGCGGATAGCGGATTTCCCACATGAAACCGTCTTCTTCCTCGCTGACCACTTCCAGGTCGGAGACGGCGGTGCCCAGAACGGGATCCCAGTTGACCAGGCGCTTGCCGCGATAGATCAGGCCTTGTTCGTGCAGGCGGACGAAGGTTTCCACGACGCCGCGCGACAGGTTGCCGTCCATGGTGAAGTATTCGCGCTCCCAGTCCGCTGAAGAGCCCAGGCGGCGGAATTGCTCGGTGATGGCGCTGCCCGATTTATGTTTCCATTCCCAGACGGTTTCCAGGAATTTTTCGCGTCCCAGGTCGTGGCGCGACAGGTTTTGGGCGTCGAGCTGGCGTTCGACCACGATCTGGGTCGCGATGCCCGCATGGTCGGTGCCCGGAATGAAGACCGTGTCGTCGCCGCGCATGCGGTGATAGCGGACCAGCCCGTCCATGACGGTCTGGTTGAAGGCGTGGCCCATGTGCAGGGTGCCGGTGACGTTGGGAGGCGGGAACTGGATGACGAAGGGCTCGCTCTTGCGGCCCGCGGCGGGTTCCACATGCCGCCCGCCCCTGAAGTAGCCCCTGCGCTCCCATTCGGCATACCAGCGTGATTCGATTTCTTGTGGCTCAAAGCTTTTGGATAGTTGCGCGGGGTCGTTCAGGTCGGAATTCGTGGTCATGGTTCAAAGAGTAGGTATGGAGAATGCCCCGCAGTGTAAACAATGCAGTGCGGGCAGACGGCCCAAGCGCCGGGCGCCATGCCGCGCTTGCGGGCAGGGCGCGGGAAAATCGCTTCGCCGGCCAACCCGCTATTTTAAGATGTCGCGGTGTGTCTTGGGCATGTTAAAATGCGAGGTTAACAAAAACTCTGTCAAAGTTGTTGTTTTTATTGAAGATAAGTATTTTCGACATCAAGGCATGACGCGCTGCCGTAACAGCAAGTCACTGTTTTACTCTTTGGATATTTTATGGCTATTGAACGCACCCTTTCCATTATCAAACCCGATGCCGTCGCCAAGAACGTCATTGGCCAAATCGTCGCCCGCTTCGAAAAGGCCGGCCTGAAGGTCATCGCCGCCCGCCTGCAGCAATTGTCGCGCGCCGATGCCGAACGCTTTTACGCCGTGCACAAAGAGCGCCCCTTCTTCAAGGATCTGGTCGACTTCATGGTCTCGGGCCCCGTGTTCGTGCAGGTTCTCGAAGGCGAAAACGCCATTCAAAAGAACCGCGACCTGATGGGCGCAACCGACCCCAAAAAGGCTGAAGCCGGCACCATTCGCGCCGATTTCGCCGACAGCATCGACGCCAACGCCGTCCACGGCTCCGACGCCGCCGAAACCGCCGCCGTTGAAATCGCTTTCTTCTTCCCGGAAAGCAATATCCACAGCCGTTGATTCCCGGGCTCCGAAACCTGCCTCATACGCGTACCGCTCTCATGCCATCTGTTCTGGACGAACCCGTCAACCTGCTGGGCCTCGGCGCCGCCGAACTGACCGACCTCGTCGGTCAGTGGGGCGGCAAGCCTTTCCGGGCCAAGCAGTTGCAGCGCTGGGTGCACCAGCGCGGCGTCGATTCGTTCGATGACATGACCGACCTGGCGCGCGAGTTCCGCCAGCAATTGGCGCAGCACTGTACGGTGCACGCCCCGGGCGTCGCCACCGAGCAGCGCTCGTCGGACGGCACGCGCAAATGGCTGTTCGACGTGGGCAGGAACAATGCCGTCGAGGCCGTCTTCATTCCCGAGGACGATCGCGGCACCTTGTGCATTTCCAGCCAGGCGGGCTGCACGGTGGCATGCCCGTTTTGTTCCACGGGCTATCAAGGTTTCAATCGCAACCTGACCACCGCCGAAATCATCGGCCAGCTCTGGTACGCCAAGCGCGTGCTCGAGGCCGATCTCCAAAGCGCCCGTCTGGGCGCCGGTGGCGCCGCCCCCGCCGAACCCACCCGCGTCATCAGCAACGTGGTCATGATGGGCATGGGCGAGCCCCTGCTCAACT
>CALMPB010000326.1 GCA_937871985.1 uncultured Burkholderiaceae bacterium | reverse complement strand
TGGCCTCCTGGCGCCGCTGCTGGAATCGGGCTTTGAGCTCGGTTGCGGCGAGGGGCGCCTTGCGTTCAGCCAGTTCCAGCCCCAACGCAATCTCCTTGATAGTGTACTGACAGGCCCTAGGCAGCGGCCTGGATGAATCCCGGCGCGGCGGGCATGCCCGGGGAAATGGTAAGCACTTCGTAGCCGGTGTCGGTAACCAGAATGCTGTGTTCCCACTGCGCCGAGAGGCTATGGTCGCGGGTGACGATGGTCCAGCCGTCGGCCAGTTGGCGGATTTCCTTGCGGCCGGCGTTGAGCATGGGCTCGATGGTGAAGATCATGCCTGGCTGCAGCTTGACGCCGGTGCCGGGCTTGCCATAGTGCAGCACCTGGGGATCCTGGTGGAACTTGCGGCCCACGCCGTGGCCGCAGTATTCGCGCACGACGGAAAAGCCCTGGCCTTCGGCATGTTTTTGAATGACGTGGCCGATATCGCCCAAGGTTGCGCCCGGCCGCACTTTTTCGATGCCCATCCACATGCAGTCGTAGGTGGTCTGCACCAGGCGCTTGGCCAGGATGGACGGTTCGCCGATGCTGTACATGCGGCTGGTGTCGCCGAACCAGCCGTCCTTGATGACGGTGACGTCGATGTTCATGATGTCGCCGTTCTTGAGGACTTTGTCGCCCGGTATGCCGTGGCAGATGACGTGGTTGATGGAGGTGCAGATGGAGGCCGGAAATGGCGGGTAGCCCGGAGGGGCGTAGCCCACGGTGGCGGACTTCACGTGCAGCTCGTTGGTGATGAAGTCCATGCACAGCCGGTCGAGCTCGCCGGTGGTGACGCCGGCCTTGACGTGCGGCTCGAGGAAGTCCAGGGTTTGCGCCGCGGCCTGGCAAGCGGCGCGCATTTTGTCCAGGTCTGCGGGATCGGTGACGAGGTTGCTCATTTCGACTTGAATAGTGTGGGATAAAGATAGTAGAATTATAGGCTTTCCCGAATTTTGCGGCTTTGCCGTTTGACTGCGGTTGCAGGCTATATGACATACATGTATGTCATATGTCGCAGATCGGGGAAGAAAATCGCGCGCCAGCCACCTATAGGGTGTTCGGGGCGGGCGGTCACGTGCTGGGTTCATTGTAAGCCCATCGTGCCGCCTTTTGCCGAATGCAGGCCTGGCGCAAGACCCAACCCTTGGAGAATACAATGTCTTTAATGCGTGAAATGCTGGAAGCCGGTGTGCACTTTGGCCACCAAACCCGTTACTGGAACCCCAAGATGTCGCAATACATCTTCGGCCAGCGTAACAAGATTCACATCATCAACCTCGAGCAAACCGTTGCCAAATACCAGGAAGCCGCCAAGTTCGTGCGCCAGGTTGCCGCGCGCGGAGGCTCGGTTCTGTTCGTCGGCACCAAGCGCGCGGCGCGCGAACTGGTCGCCCAGGAAGCCGCGCGCTGCGGCATGCCCTACGTCGACAGCCGCTGGCTGGGCGGCATGATGACCAACTTCAAGACGGTCAAGAGCTCGGTCAAGCGCCTCAAGGAAATGGAAGCCCAGCAAGCCGAAGGCGCCACCGAAAGCATGAGCAAAAAAGAAGCGCTCATGTTCGAACGTGAACTGGCCAAGCTCAACAAGTCCATCGGCGGCATCAAGGACATGAACACCTTGCCCGACGCGCTGTTCATCATCGACGTCGGCTACCACAAGATTGCGGTTGCCGAAGCCAACACGCTGGGCATTCCCGTCGTGGCCGTGGTCGATACCAACCACTCGCCCGATGGCGTTGAGTACGTCATTCCCGGCAACGACGACTCGGCCAAGGCCATTGCGCTGTACGCGCGCGGCATGGCCGACGTCGTGCTGGAAGGCCGCGAACAAAACCTTAACGGTCTTGTCGAAGAAATCGCCGAAGGCGGCGAAGAATTCGTCGAGGTCGACGAAGAGCGCGGCGAGTAAGCGCACGGAGCCGGGCCGTGCGCCCGGCCGCGGGTTGACGCACCGCTGTTGCGGGCGACCTGCTGTTCTGCTTGCCCCAGCCCCGGCCCGACCGGGGCGTGTTTTACATACTGGAGAAAACTGTGGCTCAAATTACTGCTGCGATGGTCAAGGAACTGCGCGAAAAGACCGACGCGCCCATGATGGAATGCAAGAAGGCGCTTACCGAAGCCGACGGCGACATGGCTCGCGCCGAGGAACTGCTGCGTGTCAAGCTGGGCAACAAGGCCAGCAAGGCCGCCAGCCGCGTTACCGCCGAAGGCCTGGTCGGCCTGTACATCGCTTCCGACTCCCAGACGGGCGCCGTGGTCGAAGTCAATTGCGAAACCGATTTCGTGGCCAAGAACGACGATTTCGTGTCGTTCATCAATCAGTTGGCCCAACTGATCGCCGAAAAGAACCCCGCCGACGTGGCCGCCCTGAACGAGCTGCCTTTCGGTGAAGGCACCGTCGAAACGACGCGCGCCGCCCTGGTCGGCAAGATCGGCGAAAACATCTCCGTGCGCCGTTTCGAGCGCATGCAAACCGCCAACAAGCTCGCCAGCTACGTGCACGGCGGGCGCATTGGCGTGCTGGTCGAATTCAGCGGTCCCGAAGAAACCGGCAAGGATCTGGCCATGCACATCGCGGCCACCAAGCCGCGCGCCATCGATGCCGCCGGTGTCGACGCCGCCGCCATCGCCACCGAGCGCTCGGTGGCCGAGCAAAAGGCCGCCGAGTCCGGCAAGCCCGCCGAGATCGTCGCCAAAATGGTCGAAGGCTCCGTGCAGAAGTTCCTGAAGGAAGTCACGTTGCTGTCCCAGCCCTTCGTCAAGAACGACAAGCAAAGCGTCGAACAGATGCTCAAGGAAAAGGGCGCCGCCATCCAGCGCTTTGCGCTGTATGTCGTGGGTGAAGGCATCGAGAAGAAGTCGGAAGACTTCGCCGCCGAAGTGGCCGCCGCAGCCGCCGGCAACGCCTAAAACTTCGTTTCAGGCAAAATACAGGGCCGGGTGGGCAATGCGCTCAACCCGGCCTTGGCTTAAACTTTCGTTGGTTTATCACTCGGGATGCTATCTATGACCTCCAGATCGTACAAGCGCGTTCTTCTCAAGCTTTCCGGCGAAGCGCTGATGGGCGAAGACGCATTTGGGATCAACCGTTCCACGATTCTACGCATGACCGAAGACATCGCGGAGGTTTCCGCGCAAGGTGTCGAACTGGCTATCGTGATCGGCGGCGGCAATATTTTCCGGGGCGTGGCTCCGGGCGCCCAGGGCATGGATCGCGCCACGGCCGACTACATGGGCATGATGGCCACCATCATGAACGCACTGGCCCTGCAGGACGCCCTCAAGCACCGCGGCGTCGATACCCGGGTGCAGTCGGCCTTGAACATCGACCAGGTCGTCGAACCCTACATCCGCCCCAAGGCGTTGCGCTACCTCGAAGAAGGCAAGGTCGTGGTGTTCGCGGCGGGCACCGGCAATCCGTTTTTCACGACGGATACGGCGGCCGCCTTGCGGGGCGCCGAAATCGGCGCCGAAATCGTGCTCAAGGCCACCAAGGTCGATGGCATATACAGCGCGGATCCCAACAAGGATCCCGCCGCCACCCGCTATGCCCGCATCAGCTTCGACGAAGCTATCGTGCGGCGCCTTGAAGTCATGGACGCCACGGCGTTTGCGCTGTGCCGCGACCAGAAATTGCCGATCAAGGTGTTTTCCATCAACAAGCCAGGCGCGCTGAAGCGCGTGGTGGCCGGCGAAGACGAAGGCACTTTGGTTCACGTTTGATAAAGGAATAACAATGAGTCTTTCAGACGTCAAGAAATCCGCTGAAGAGCGCATGGCGAAAAGCATCGATGCGCTCAAGACCAATCTGGCCAAAATCCGCACCGGCCGCGCCCATGGCGGCATTCTCGACCATGTGCTGGTCGAGTACTATGGCTCGCCCGTGCCCGTGGGGCAGGTTGCCAACGTCAATGTCGTCGATGCGCGCACGCTGAGTGTGCAGCCCTACGAAAAAAACATGGTGGGCCCGGTCGAAAAGGCGATTCGCGATTCTGATCTGGGTTTGAACCCGGTTTCCATGGGCGACAACATTCGCGTTCCCATGCCGGCCCTTACCGAAGAGCGCCGCCGCGACCTCACCAAGGTAGTGCGCAGCGAGGGCGAGGACGCCAAGGTGGCGGTGCGCAATCTGCGCCGCGACGCCAACGATGCACTTAAAAAGCTGGTCAAGGACAAGGAAATTTCCGAGGACGACGAGCGCCGCTCGCAGGACGAAGTGCAAAAGCTCACCGACAAAAGCGTGGTCGAGATCGATAAGCTGGTGGCCCAGAAAGAAGCCGAGATCATGACGGTATAGGCGCGGCGCCTGTTCCGATACCTTGTTATGGCTACTTCAAACAGCTCGACCCTAGGCATTCCCCAAAGCACCGACGTGCCCAGGCACCTCGCTGTCATCATGGATGGCAACGGGCGCTGGGCGACCAAGCGTTTCCTGCCGCGCGCGGCGGGCCATGCGCGGGGAGTGCAGGCGGTGCGCCGGGTGGTCGAGGCTTGCGGCAAGCGCGGGGTTCAGTACCTGACTCTGTTCGCCTTCAGCTCCGAAAACTGGCGCCGGCCCGAGGACGAGGTCTCGCTGCTCATGCGGCTGTTCGTCCAGACCCTCGAAAAAGAAGTCGACAAGCTCGACGAGCAGGGCGTGCGTTTGCGCGTCGTGGGCGATTTGTCGGCGTTCGAGCCCAAGCTGCAAGAGCTCATCCGCGCCGCCGAGCGGCGCACCGAGCACAACAGCGCGCTCAACCTGACCATCGCCGCCAATTACGGCGGCCGTTGGGATATCCTGCAGGCCGTGCGCAGCCTGCTTGCCGGCAGCCCCGAGCTGGCCAAAACCCCCCAGAATATCGACGAAGAGGCGCTGAGCGCGCATCTTTCCATGTCCTGGGCGCCCGAGCCCGACCTGTTCATCCGCACGGGCGGCGAGCAGCGGGTTTCCAACTTTCTGATCTGGCAGCTTGCCTATACCGAGCTGTATTTCACCGACGGCTACTGGCCTGATTTCGGCGCCCGGGAAATCGACGCCGCCTTCGAGTGGTACCGTGGCCGCGAGCGCCGGTTCGGCCGCACCAGCGCCCAATTGGCCCAGTCCAAGCAATAACCCACCAGAACGGAGCTTCCTATGCTGGCTCAGCGCGTCGTGACCGCGATAATCCTGCTTGCGGTGCTGCTCGGGGCGCTGCTTGCGGCCACGCCCTGGCCGCTGGTGCTGTTGCTCAGCCTGGCCGCGGCCTGCGCCTTGTGGGAATGGCTGCGGCTTACCTGGCCCGGCAAATCCTCCATGGGCCCGGTGCTGGCGGGCCTGCTTTTTTTTGTTTTCGCGCTGGCGCTGGCCGTGCCGTGGCTGGATGAAACCTCGTCTTCGCTGGTGCTGAACCTGTCGGATTGGCTGGGCGGCTGGCTCGTGCCGGCCGTCGCGGCGGTCTGGGTGATCGGCGCAACGGCCCTGGTCGTGCGCGGCGATGCGCAGGGCCGCGCGGGCAGCGCGTGGCTCAGCCTGTTCGGGGTGCTGGCCGTCGTCGCGGCCTGGGTGGCCCTGGTTCAACTTTATCTGGCGCAGGGCGCGTGGTTCCTGGTGTCGCTGATGGCGCTGATCTGGTGCGCCGACATCGCGGCATATTTTACCGGCAGGGCGTTTGGCCGCCGCAAGCTGGCGCCGCGCGTCAGCCCCGGCAAAACCTGGGAAGGCGCGGCGGGAGGCGTCGTTGCGGCTGTCGCATGGGTGCTGGCCAGCACGTGGTGGCCGGGCAGCTTCGGCGACGTCCTGGCGGCCCGCTGGCCCTGGTGGGCTGTGGCCGTCATCGCCGCCTTGCTGGCGGCGCTGTCGATCGTCGGCGACCTGTTCGAATCGCTGCTCAAGCGCCGGGCCGGCGTCAAGGACTCCAGCCAGTTGCTGCCCGGGCACGGCGGTGTGTACGATCGTATCGATGCCTTGCTGCCGGTGGCGCCGGTAGCCTTGCTATTGTCCGGACTATTCATGTCATGAAGCATCAACGAATTTGCGTGCTGGGAGCCACCGGTTCCATCGGCGAAAATACACTGGACGTCATCGCCCGGCACCCCGAGCGCATGTCGGTGTACGCGCTCAGCGCGTTCAGCCGCATCGAAAAACTGGCCGCGCAGGCGTGGAAGTCGGGTGCGCCGGTGGTCGTCGTGCCCGACGACGAAGCGGCCCGGCGGTTTGCCCAGGCCTGGCCCGCGGGACGGCCCGAGCCGGAAGTGCGGGTAGGGGCCCAGGCGCTGGAGCAGACGGCCGCCGACGCGGAAGTGACGACGGTCATGGCGGCCATCGTCGGCGCGGCCGGCCTGCCCGCGGCGCTGGCGGCGGCGCGCGCCGGCAAGCGCATATTGCTGGCCAACAAAGAGGCCCTAGTGGCGGCCGGCAGCCTGTTCATGCGCACGGTTCGCGAGAACGGCGCCGAACTCCTTCCCATCGACAGCGAGCACAACGCCATTTTTCAATGCCTGCCCCAGACCGGGCGGGCCGAAGCCCTGACAGTTCCCGCCAAAGGCGTGCGGCGCCTGCTGCTGACCGCTTCGGGCGGCCCGTTCCGCACGGTGGAGCTGGGCGCCTTGCCCGAGGTCACCCCGGATCAGGCCTGCGCCCACCCCAATTGGCGCATGGGGCGCAAAATATCGGTGGACTCGGCGACCATGCTCAACAAGGGCCTGGAAGTCATCGAGGCCCATTGGCTGTTCGCCATGCCGTTGCAGCGCATCCAGGTCGTCATTCATCCGCAAAGCATGGTGCATTCCATGGTCGAATACGAAGACGGCTCCATTCTGGCGCAACTTGGGCAGCCCGATATGCGTACGCCCATCGCCTACGGCCTGGGCTTTCCCGAAAGGATAGAAAGCGGCGTCGGCCTGCTGGGGCTGGCCGCCCTGGGCCGACTCGATTTCGAAGAGCCCGACCTGCGACGCTTTCCTTGCCTCAAGCTGTCGTTCGGCGCGCTGGAAGCCGGGCAGGCCGCCTGTATCGCCCTGAATGCCGCCAACGAAATCGCGGTCGCCCATTTTCTGGATGAGCGCATCCGCTTTACCCAAATCGCCCCGGTCATCGAGCACAGCCTCGACCGCCTGGCGGGCCAAGCCGCGCCGGAACTCGATTCGCTGGGCGACGTGCTCGACCTCGATGCGCGCGCGCGCCGCATCGCCGAGGAATTTTGCCAGGGGAAGCCCTGACCGCGCTGAGCGGAAAATCCGCGCCGCCCACGCTCCTGATGCTAGTACAATATGCGGCGAGCATCGCCCGCTTGCCCGCGGGCTTTCGTCACAGGGTTTTGTAGCGGCCGCGCGGGGCCGCGTCCAGGAGTTTCATGCTTTACACCTTGCTTGCCTTTGCGGTGGCCCTGGGGCTGCTTATCACGTTTCACGAGCTGGGCCATTATTGGGTGGCTCGGCGTTGCGGCGTCAGGGTTCTGCGTTTCTCCGTGGGCTTCGGCAAGGTTATTGCGCGCCGCGTCGATCGCCGGGGCACCGAATGGGCGCTTTCTGCCATTCCCCTGGGC
This sequence comes from uncultured Burkholderiaceae bacterium, assembly GCA_937871985.1. Next base: position 81,925 of record CALMPB010000326.1, on the reverse strand, counting down.
GGCTATGTCAAGATGCTCGACGATCCCCCGCCGGGGGCCAGCGAGGCCGAGGCGGCGCAGGCGTTCAACCGCAAAAGCGTAGGCAGGCGGTTCCTGATCGTCGCGGCCGGCCCTGTTGCCAATTTCGTGCTGGCTGCCTTGCTTTACACCTTGCTCAATCTGGCGGGAACGCAAGAGCCGGCCGCCATCGTTGCCGCACCGGCGCCCAATACCCCGGCGGCCCAGGCGGGCTTCCAGCCAGGAGATCGCATCACCCGCATCGGCGGCGCCGACGTCCGCTCGTGGGGCGATGCCCGCTGGAATTTGCTGGATGCGCTGACATCGGGCGGCAAGGTGGCCGTGCAGGTCGAAGGTTCCGGCGGCGCGGTGCACACCCGTACGCTGGTGTTGCAGGCGGCGGCGCCCGAACCCGACGGGGCCGATCCCATGGCCAAGGCCGGCCTGGTTCTGGCCTCGCCGCGGCCCGAGGTGGCGCAAATCACGCCTGGCGGCGCAGGCGCCCTGGCCGGTCTGGCCGTGGGCGATATCATTGTTTCCGCCGGCGAGCTGAAAAATCCCGGCGCCAGCGCCCTGGTCAAGGAAATCCAGGCGCACGCCGGCCAGCCAATCGCAATTACCGTCCTGCGCCAGGGTGTGCCCGTCACGCTGACCGTCGTGCCTCAGGCCGAAACGTCGGGCGGCCAGAAGGTGGGGCGCATCGGCGTCATGCTGGGCGCGGATTTTCCCATGGTAACGGTGCGTTACGGAATATTCGACAGCCTGTGGCGCGGTATTTCCCGCACGTATGAAACCGCCTGGTTCTCGCTGAAGATGATGGGCCGCATGGCCACGGGCTCGGTTTCGGTGCGCAATATCAGCGGCCCCGTCACCATCGCCGATTATGCCGGGCAGACCGCGCGCATCGGCCTTGCCGCCTACATAGGCTTTTTGGCCTTGATCAGTGTTAGTATCGGAGTCTTGAATTTATTGCCCATTCCCATGCTCGACGGCGGCCATCTTATGTACTATGTCCTGGAAATCGCAAGGGGCAAACCCGTGCCGGAACAATGGCTCGAAACCGGCCAGCGGGTGGGGCTGGGCTTGCTGGCGGCGCTCATGGGGCTTGCGTTCTTCAATGACTTCACCCGCCTTTTCAGTTGATGGCTTTCTGCCTTACAATCCCTCACCATTTGATCGACTAAGGATCCTCTAGGATGTCGCTGCGCCGGAATCTCCCTTTTTTAAAGCGTGCTTTGCCTATGGTTTTGGCCGCGCTGCTCGCGCCCGGCATTGCCAGCGCATTTTCCCCCTTCGTGGTGAAGGACATCCGTGTCGACGGCATCCAGCGTGTGGACGCCGGTACGGTGTTCAATTATTTGCCGGTCAAGGTGGGCGAGAAGTTCACCGACGCCCAGGCGGCCGAAGCCATCCAGCGCCTTTACGCCACGGGTTTTTTCAGCGACGTCAAAATCGACACCACCAACGACGTGCTGGTGGTCACGGTCAAAGAGCGGCCCACCATCGCCTCGGTTTCGTTCAACGGCATGCGCGCGTTCGACGCCACGGGGCTCAATAAATCCTTGAACGGCGTGGGTTTCGGCCCCGGCCGAGTGTTCGACCAGGCCATGCTGGAGCAAGCGGTGTTCCAGCTCAAGCAGCAGTATTTGTCCAAGGGCAAGTACGGGGTCGAAATCAACCCCATCATTACGCCGCTGCCGCGCAACCGCGTCGGGGTCAGCTTCGATATCTTCGAAGGCGAAGTCTCCACCATCAAGCAAATCAACTTCGTGGGCAACAAGGCGTTTTCGCAAAGCACCCTAGAAGACGAGCTCGAGCTGACCACGTCGGGCATGATGACCTGGTATACCGGCACCGACAAGTATTCGCGTGAAAAGCTCGAAGGCGACGTCGAGCGCATCCGCTCGTTCTATCTCGACCGCGGCTACCTCGAATTCTCGTCCGAGCCGCCCCAGGTGTCCATTTCGCCCGACCGCGAAAGCATCTACATCACCTTCACCATCCACGAAGGCGAACCCTACAAGGTGCGCAGCGTCAAGCTGGCGGGCGACCTGCTGGGCCTGGACGACAAAATCCAGAAACTCATCCAGGTCAAGGCCGGCGAAACCTTCTCGGCGGCGAAAAGCAATGCCACGGTCAAGGCCATTACCGATTACCTGGGCGGCCTGGGCTATGCATTCGCCAACGTCAACCCCAACCCGGTGCTCGACCGTGAAAAGCACGAAACCGACCTGACCTTCTATGTGGATCCAGGCCGCCGCGTCTATGTGCGCCGCATCCAGATCGGCGGCAACACGCGCACGCGCGATCAGGTCGTGCGCCGCGAAATGCTGCAGAACGAATCCGCCTGGTACGACGCCGGCAGCATCAAGAAGTCGCGCGACCGCATCGACCGCCTTGGCTACTTCACCGACGTCAACGTCGCCACCGAGCCCGTGCCCGGCTCCAGCGACCAAATCGACGTCAACGTCGACGTCAAGGAAAAACCCACCGGCCTCATCAACCTGGGCGTGGGCTACGGCTCCACCGACAAGGTCATTTTGTCGGCCGGCATCAGCCAGGACAATATTTTCGGCAGCGGCCAAAGCCTGTCGCTGCAGGTCAACACCAGCAAGACCAATCGCGCCGCGGTGCTGGCGCACACCGACCCGTACTGGACCAAGGACGGCATCAGCAAGACCACTTCGCTGTACTACCGCCGCACCACGCCGTACCAGACCAGCAGCGACGATCAGGGCGACTATCGCGTCACGGCCCTGGGCGGCGGCGTGAACTTCGGCGTGCCCATTTCCGAATACGATCGCGTTTTCACGGGCGTCAGCTACGAGCACAACTCCATCGACCTGTATACGCCGCCGCAGGCCTATACCGACTTCGTCAACCAGTACGGCCGCACCACCAATTCCGTCATCTTCAACCTGGGCTGGTCCAAGGACACCCGAGACAGCGCGCTGGCGCCCACCAAGGGCAGCTATACGCGTCTTTCGGGCGATATCTCCACCATGGATCTGCGCTACTACAAGCTTAGCGGCCAGCAGCAGTTCTTCGTGCCGCTGGGCCGCAATTTCACGCTGGCCCTGAACGGCACGGTCGATTGGGCGCGCTCCTACGGCGGCAAGCCTTTCCCCATCATCAAGAACGTCTACGGCGGCGGTATCGGTTCGGTGCGCGGCTACGAAGGCGCGTCGCTGGGCCCGCGCGATACCGTAACGGGCGATTACCTGGGCGGCGCGCGCCGCATCGTCGGCACGGTGCAGCTGTACCTGCCTTTCCCCGGCACGTCGCGCGACAAAACCCTGCGCTGGTTCGTGTTTGGCGACGTCGGCCAGGTCTCGGCCGGCAACGGCCTGACTTGCATGGACGGCATCAACCATGCCGTCGTCGACCCATGCGGCTGGCGTTATTCGGCCGGTATCGGCCTGTCGTGGCAGTCGCCCATGGGTCCGCTCGAGCTGTCTTTCGGCCGCGCCCTCAACGCCAAGGAAGGCGACGACAAGCAGGCATTCCAGTTCCAGATCGGCACCGGTTTCTGATGTTGGGCATTTAGTGGCACAATAGCTTTTTTTATCTCTGCTTATTCGCAAGGTAGATTTTTCATGAAGTCTCAAATCGCATTAAAACTTTCAGCTTTAAGCCGTAGCGTCGCCCGTGGCAATCGTGCCGTGGTGTTGGCCGCGGCCTTGGGGGCAATGTCTGTGGTGGCGGCTCCCGCCGTTCAGGCCCAGGCCACCAAAATCGGCTTCGTGAGCACAGAACGCATCTTGCGCGACTCCAAACCGGCCAAGGCGGCTCAGGCCAAGATCGAAGCCGAATTCAAGCGCCGCGACGACGATCTTCAAAGCTTGTCCAACAACTTGCGCGCCCAGGCTCAAAAGTTCGACAAGGACGCGCCCGTGCTGTCCGAGTCCGAGCGCGTCAAGCGCCAGCGCAAGCTGGCCGACATGGATTCCGATTTGCAGCGCAAGCGCCGCGAATTCCAGGAAGACTTCAACCGCCGCCGCAACGAAGAGTTCTCGGGCATTGTCGAAAAAGCCGATGCGGCCATCAAGAAGATCGCCGAGCAGCAAGGCTACGACCTCATCATCCAGGATGCGGTTACGGTAAGCCCGCGGGTCGATATCACCGACCAAGTGATGAAAGCCCTGGGCGGCTAACCGCATATGCCGGTGTTGCTAGCGCCCGATCAGGCACCCCTTTTGCAAGAGTTATTGCGGGATGCCAACACGGCGGGTCTGGACAACCGGCTTGTCACGGAATCAAACGAGCCCGAGCCCCGCATCCGGGGGCTGGGCTCTTTGCTTCTGGCGGGCCCGGATGAAATCAGCTTCCTGTCCAATCCCAGGCTGGCCGGCCAGCTTGCCCAGTGCAGGGCGGCCGCCGTCATCCTCACGCCCGAGGCCTATCAGTCCTTGCAGGGCCAGCCCGTCGCATTCCGGGTCGTGCTGTGCAGCCAGCCCTACCTCATGTACGCCTTGCTGGCGCAGTGGTTCGACCAGCATCGGATCAACAGCCTCGAACCCGGCATCCATGCCAGCGCGGTCGTTTCCCCCGACGCCGAATTGGCCGCGGGCGTCAGCATAGGCCCGCTTTGCGTCATCGAAGCCGGTGTTCGCATAGGCGAAGGCACGCGGCTAGGCGCGGGCTGTATCGTCGGCGCGAATTCCGTGCTTGGCCGCGACTGCCTGCTGCATGCCCGGGTTACGCTTTACCACGGGGTTGCCGTGGGCGACCGGGCCATCCTGCATAGCGGATCCGTATTGGGGGCCGACGGCTTCGGTTTCGCCCCGGATCCGCGCCGCCGGAACGGGGGCTGGGCTAAAATTGCCCAGTTGGGCGGCGTCACCGTTGGCGACGACGTCGAGGTGGGCGCCAATACCACCATAGATCGTGGCGCGCTCGACGACACCCATATCGGCAACGGGGTCAAGCTCGACAACCAGATCATGGTGGCCCACAACGTCCAAATCGGCGATCACACGGCGATCGCCGCGTGTGTGGGAATCGCCGGTTCGACCGTCATCGGCCAGCGCTGCACCATAGGCGGCGCCGCCATGGTTTCCGGCCATCTGGTGCTGGGCGACGACGTCCACGTCTCGGGTGGAACCGCCATTACTTCGAATGTGGATGCGCCGGGCAGGTATACCGGCGTGTATCCGTATGCCGAGCACGTGCAATGGCAGCGCAACGCGGCAGTGATCTCGCAGCTTGCACAGCTGCGCAAGCGGCTGAGGGCGCTCGAGCATCCCAAAAACTAATTTGAAATCAATCATTGCACGCATAGGTGCTCGTAGGATATGAACATGGAACTCGATATAAAAGAAATCATGGCGCGGCTGCCTCATCGCTATCCGATGCTGTTGGTGGATCGAGTGCTCGAAATGGTGCCGGGCAAAAGCATCGTGGCCGTGAAAAACGTATCGATAAACGAACCTTTCTTCGAAGGGCATTTCCCGCATCATCCGGTCATGCCGGGCGTTCTTATCATCGAAGCCATGGCCCAGGCGGCCGCGCTGTTTTCGTTCGAAGGCAATCCCGAAGTCAATCCGGCCGATAAGAAGATCGCCTATTACCTGGTCGGCGTCGACGAAGCCCGCTTTCGCCGTCCGGTGGTGCCCGGCGACCAGTTGCGCCTGGAGGTCACGGCCGACCGCATAAGCCGCAGCATCTGCAAGTACACGGGCACGGCGCTCGTCGACGGCAAAGAGGTGGCGGCCGCCAAACTGATGTGCGCGATCCGCGCCATGGAAGACTGATGTCCGGATCCATCCACCCCACGGCCATAGTGGCGCCCGGGGCCAGGCTTGCGGCCGGCGTTGCCGTGGGCCCCTACAGCATCATCGGCGAACACGTCAGCATCGGCGAGAACACGGTGGTGGGGCCTCATTGCGTCATCGACGGCCATACCACCATAGGCCGCGACAATACGTTCTACCGTTTTTGCTCCATCGGCGGCATGCCGCAGGACAAAAAATACGGGGGCGAGCCCACCCGTCTGGAAATCGGCGACGGCAACATGGTGCGCGAATACGTCACCATCAATACCGGCACCACGCAAGATGTGGGCGTGACCCGAGTGCGCGACGACAACTGGATCATGGCCTATGTGCACATCGCCCACGATTGCCAGGTCGCCAGCCACACCGTCATCGCCAATAATGTGCAACTGGCCGGCCACATCCATATCGACGACTACGCCATCCTGGGCGGCTCCACCGCGGTTCATCAGTTCGTGCGCATCGGCGCCCACACCATGGTGGGCGGCACCAGCTCCATCCGGCAGGACATTCCACCGTACGTCATCGGCGCGGGCGATCCGTTCCGCCCCGTGGGCATCAATTCAGAGGGCCTGAGCCGGCGCGGCTACGACGCGGATGTCGTGGCCGCCCTGAAAGAAGCCTACAAGCTCATCTATCGCCGCAAGCTCACCGTCGAGCAGGCCTGCCAGGAAATCATCGCGCTGCAGGCCAGGCAGCCGGCCGCGCACGATGCGCTGCAGGTTTACGTCGACTTCCTCACCGCCTCGACCCGGGGTATTTCCAGGCCATGAGCCTGCGCATCGGCATGGTCGCCGGCGAGCCCTCGGGCGATCTGCTGGCGGCACGGGTCATCAAGGGGATCGCCGAGCGCGTTGAACCGGGCGGCTGCCAGGGCATAGGGGGGCCGGCCATGCTGGAGCAGGGCTTCCAGATGTGGCACCCCATGAATGCCTTGACGGTATTCGGCTATGTCGATGCGCTCAAAAGCCTGCCCGGGCTCATCCATACCTATCTCGATGTAAAAAGACGCTGGATCCGCAACCCGCCCGATGTGTTCGTGGGCGTGGACGCCCCCGACTTCAATCTGCGGCTCGAACTGCAGTTGCGGCAGGCCGGCATCCCCACCGTGCATTTCGTGGGTCCCTCCATCTGGGCCTGGCGCTACGAGCGCATCCACAAGATCCGGGCGGCGGTGTCGCACATGCTGGTGCTGTTTCCGTTCGAGGAAGCCATTTACCAAAAGGAAGGCGTGCCGGTCACCTATGTGGGCCATCCTTTGGCTCAGGTCATCCCCATGCAGCCCGATCGCCTGGCGGTGCGGCGCCGGCTGGGACTGAACGCTTCGGCAAGAATACTGGCCCTGATGCCGGGCAGCCGCGCTTCGGAAATCAAGCTGCTGGCGCCGCGTTTTCTGCAGGCCGCGCAGCGCCTGCAAAAGCAGGATCCGGACTTGCAGGTGCTGGCGCCCATGGTCAGCGCCGCGCGCCGCAATGAATTCCAGGCATGGCTGCAACAGTACCCGATCGCGAACCTGCGTATTCTCGATCAGTCTTCCTTGGCGGATCGGCCGGCGGCCTGGGACGCCATGGAGGCCGCCGACGCGGTGCTGGTGGCCAGCGGCACGGCCACGCTGGAGGCGGCATTGTTCAAGCGGCCGATGGTCATTTCCTATGTGCTGTCGCCAGCCATGCGCCGCCTGATGGCCTGGAAGTCCGGCCAGGAAAAACCCACCTTGCCCTGGGTGGGATTGCCCAATATTTTGTTGAACGATTTCGCCGTGCCCGAACTGCTGCAGGACGACGCCACCCCCGAAAAACTGGCCGAAGCCGCATGGCGGGCGCTGACCGATGCCGAACATTCGGCCGAGGTTGCGCGGCGCTTTACGCAATTGCACCAGACGCTGCTGCGCGATACGCCGGCGCTGGCCGCCGAGGCGATCATCAGGCAGGCAGAATATGGAGCAGGCTGATCTTTTTGCCGCCATGCAGGCGTCCGCGCCGTTCGTGGCGGGGGTCGACGAAGCGGGCCGCGGCCCCTTGGCGGGGCCGGTTTTCGCGGCGGCCGTCATCCTGGACCCCGAGCGGCCCATTGCCGGGCTGGCGGACTCCAAAACCCTGACGGCGGCGCGGCGCGAACGCCTGGCCCTGGAAATCCGCGAGCACGCTCTGGCGTGGTGCATCGCCAGCGCCAGCGTCGAGGAAATCGATAGCCTCAACATTCTGCAGGCCACCATGCTGGCCATGCGCCGTGCCTGCGAGGGGCTGTCCAGGGCTCCCTCCCGGATTCTCATCGACGGCAACCGCATTCCCAAGGGTTTGGCCTGCCCGGCGCAGGCCATCGTCAAGGGGGACTCAAAAGTCGCGGCGATTTCCGCCGCCTCCATCCTGGCCAAGACGGCGCGCGACGCCGACTGCGGGATTCTGCACGGCTTGTATCCCCAATATGCCTTCGACCAGCACAAAGGCTACGGTACGGCCCTGCATATGGAGCGTTTGCGCCTGCACGGGCCTTGTCCCGAGCATCGGCGCAGCTTCGCCCCGGTGCGCCGGCTGCTGGAGGAGGGGTCGTGAAGCACATCAGCTCGCGCGACAACCCGCTCTACAAGCAGTTGCAGCGCCTTTCGCGCGGTCCGCGCGACGGTCAAGCCGTTCTGGAGGGCGTCCATCTTTGCCAGGAGTGGCTGAGGCACAAGGGTCTGCCCGAGCTGGCGCTGTTCGATGCCGGCAGGCTGGAGCACAGCGCGGAATTGGCGGATCTGGCCCGCGACGTGCCTCCGTCGTCCTGCGTGTCGTGCGAGCCGGCGCTGGTGAGCAGCCTTTCCCAGGTGGGGCATGGCCAGGGCGTGTATTTCGTCGTGAACCTGCCCGTGGCCGAGGCGCCGCCGCGCATCACCGCGAACTGCCTGTGGCTGGATCGCATCCAGGATCCGGGCAATATGGGCACCTTGCTGCGCACGGCGGCCGCGGCGGGCATTACCGAAGCCTATCTCTCGGCGGGCTGCGCCTTGGCCTGGTCGCCCAAGGTCTTGCGCAGCGCCCAGGGTGCGCATTTCGCCATGGCCCTGCACGAACACGCCGACCTTGCCGGCCTGAGCGGCCGGCTGGACGTGCCGCTGGTGGCGACCGCACTGGAACGGGCCGTGCCTCTGTACGAAGCCGATCTGCCCGCGCGCTGCGCCTGGCTGATCGGCAACGAGGGGCAGGGTGTCGCCCCCGAATTGCTGGCGCTGGCGGACGTGCGGGTGTACATACCGCAGGCGCCGGGCGTGGAGTCGCTGAACGCCGCGGTTGCTGCGGCGATTTGCCTGTTCGAGCAGCGGCGCCGCTTCCCGGGCGTCTAGTGCGCTGGCTGGCGTTGGCTGGCTTCTAGTAGGCCTGGCGGTTGAGCCCGACTTCCTCCAGCACCTTGGTGGATATTTCCTCGATGGAGCGGGTGGTGGTGGACAGCCACGGTATGCCTTCCATGCGCATCAGGCGTTCGGCCTCGGCCACTTCGTAGCGGCATTGTTGCAGGGAAGAATATTCGCTGTTGGGGCGGCGTTCGTTGCGAACCTCGGCCAGGCGCGTGGGCTGGATGGACAGCCCGAACAGTTTGTTGCGGTAGGGGGCCAGCGTGGCGGGCAGGGTGCCGCGCTGGAAATCCTCGGGGATGAGCGGGAAGTTGGCGGCCTTGATGGCGTACTGCATGGCCAGGTACAGGCTGGTGGGCGTTTTGCCGCAACGCGAGACTCCGACCAGGATGACGTCGGCCTGGCGCAGACCGTGCACGAATTGCCCGTCGTCGTGCGACAGGCTGAAGTTGATGGCCTCGATGCGGTTGTTGTACTGTTTGGACAATCCCACCGAGTGCGAGCGGCCGATGGAATGGTTGGACTTCATGCCCAGGGCTTCTTCGACGGGCTTGATGAAGGTGCCGAACAGGTCCAGAAACGTGCAATTGGCATGGCGCACACGCAGGGCGATTGCCGGGTCGACCAGGGTGCTGAAGACCAGGGGAGGCTGTTTTTCTTCGAGGGCGCAACGATTGATGCGGTTGACGACCTCGTCGGCCTTTTCGGCGCTGTCGATGAACGGCACGCGTATGGATCTGAACTTGGCTTCGTCGAACTGCGAAAGAACCGAGTGGCTGAAGGTTTCGGCGGTGATGCCGGTGCTGTCGGAGACGACGAATACGGTGCGTTCAAGCGGGGAGGATGTCATGGGTTGTAATGGCGCAGAAAGAGGCCGGAAACGGTACAATTAACAATTGGCAGTCGCCTTATGGCAGACAAGGCTGGTTTGGTTAGTGCGTAGATTGTAGGGCAAATGCATGATGCCCGGTGTGTGGGCCGGGGCGTGGCACCCGTGCAGGCCGCTATGCGATAAGCAAACAAGCTTTCTTCTATAGTGTTAAAGGTGACTTATGTCTTATGTAGTATCTTTCGAGCAGCTCCGCATGACGGATGTTGACTCGGTAGGAGGGAAAAATGCGTCACTCGGTGAAATGATCAGCCAGCTGGCTGGGGCCGGAGTCCGGGTTCCAGGCGGCTTTGCGACCACAGCCGAGGCTTTTCGCGATTTTCTCAATGTTACGGGGCTCGACAAGCGCATCGAAGAGCGCCTGAGTCGCCTCGACCCCGACGACGTGCGCGAGCTGGCGGTTGCCGGCGCCGAAATCCGCCAATGGATGATCGACACGCCGTTTCCCGCCGAGTTCGAGCAGGCCATCCGCAAGGCGTTCGCCGAGCTCGACGCGGACGGCAAGGGTTCGTTTGCCGTGCGTTCGTCGGCCACCGCCGAAGACCTGCCCGACGCCTCCTTCGCGGGCCAGCAGGAAACCTTTCTCAATGTCGTCGGCATCGACGACGTGCTGGACAAGGTTCGCCATGTGTTCGCATCGCTGTACAACGACCGGGCCATCTCGTATCGCGTGCACAAAGGCTATGCCCATGCCGAAGTCGCCTTGTCGGCGGGCATCCAGCGCATGGTTCGCTCCGACAAGGGCAGCGCGGGCGTCATGTTCACGCTGGACACCGAATCGGGCTTCGACGACGTCGTGTTCATCACCTCGTCGTACGGCCTGGGTGAAACCGTGGTGCAGGGCGCGGTCAATCCCGACGAGTTCTACGTCTTCAAGCCCACGCTCGCATCCGGCCACTATCCCATCATCAGCCGCCGCATCGGCTCCAAGCTCATCAAGATGGAGTTCGACCCCGCCCGCACGGGCGGCGTGGCGGTGCGCACCGTGGACGTTCCCGTGTCCGAGCGCAACCGCTATTCGCTGACCGACGAAGAGGTCATCGAGCTGGCCCGCTACGCGGTCATCATCGAAAAGCACTACCAGCGTCCCATGGACATCGAATGGGGCCGCGACGGCGTGGACGGCAAAATCTACATCCTGCAGGCGCGTCCCGAGACCGTCAAATCGCAGGCCGCGCAAAGCGACGTGCAGGAACGCTATCGCCTCAAGGCCACCGGCGAGGTGCTGGTCACGGGCCGCGCCATCGGGCAAAAAATCGGCTCGGGCACAGTGCGCGTCGTGGCCGATATCTCCGAAATGGATCAGGTCAAGGCCGGCGACATCCTGGTCACCGACATGACCGATCCTAATTGGGAACCCGTCATGAAGCTGGCTTCGGCCATCGTCACCAACCGGGGCGGGCGCACCTGCCACGCGGCCATCATCGCCCGCGAGCTGGGCATCCCCGCCGTCGTGGGCTGCGCCAGCGCCACCGACGTCCTGGCCGACGGCCGCGAAGTCACGGTGTCGTGCGCCGAGGGCGACGAGGGCCGCATCTACGACGGCCTCATCGAAACCGAAATCGAGGAAGTGCATTGGGGCGAAATGCCCGAGATCGGCCTGAAGGTCATGATGAACGTGGGCAACCCGCAACTGGCCTTCGATTTCTCGCAGATCCCCAACGCCGGCGTCGGCCTGGCCCGTCTCGAGTTCATCATCAACAACAATATCAACGTGCACCCCAAGGCCGTGCTCGACTATCCCAATGTCGACAGCGATCTTAAAAAGGCGGTCGAGTCGGCCGCGCGCGGCTATGCCAGCCCGCGCGCCTTCTTCGTCGAGAAGCTGGCCGAAGGCATTGCCACCATCGCCGCGGCTTTCTACCCCAAGCCCGTCATCGTGCGCATGTCCGACTTCAAGTCCAACGAGTACCGCAAGCTGGTGGGCGGCTCGCGCTACGAGCCCGAAGAAGAAAACCCCATGCTGGGCTTCCGCGGAGCGTCGCGCTATATTTCCAGCGAATTCGAAGAATGCTTCCGCATGGAATGCGAAGCGCTCAAGAAGGTTCGCGACGAAATGGGCCTGACCAACGTCGAAATCATGATCCCGTTCGTGCGCACCCTGCCGCAGGCCTCCAAAGTGGTGGCGCTGCTGGCCAAGCACGGCCTGGCGCGCGGCGAAAACGGCCTGCGCCTGATCATGATGTGCGAGGTGCCTTCCAACGCCATCCTGGCCGAGCAGTTCCTGGAGTATTTCGACGGCTTCTCCATCGGTTCGAACGACATGACCCAGCTTACCCTGGGCCTGGATCGGGACTCGGGCATGGAACTGCTGGCCGCCGACTTCGACGAGCGCGACGACGCGGTCAAGTTCATGCTGAACCGCGCCATCAAGGCGTGCCTGGCCGCCGGCAAGTATGTCGGCATCTGCGGCCAGGGCCCCAGCGACCATCCCGATCTGGCCGAATGGCTGCGCGACCAGGGCATTCTGTCCATGTCGCTCAACCCGGACACGGTGGTCGACACCTGGCAGCGCCTGGCCAAGGCCGACTAAGCCAGCCCATCGACGCATAAGCGTATGAACGCCCCCGGGGAATATTCCCCGGGGGCGTTTTTTTTGGGGGCCGCCCACGTGGGCGGCTGTCGTCGCGAGGCTGTGGTTTTGCCCTTATACTGCCAGGAGTGGGGGCGGTGGAAACCGTCCTGGATGGCAGTTCTCGCAGTTTCAACGAATACGGGGATGTGCGTCATATGTCTAGCGAAACCCATCGTGTTGTCATTGCCGGCGGCGGCGCCGGCGGGCTCGAGCTGGCCGCCAAGCTGGGCCGCAAATTCGGCCCCGGCAGAATCTTCCTGATCGACAAGGCGGGTTCCCATATCTGGAAGCCGTCGCTGCACGAAGTGGCCGCCGGCACGCTGGATATCCATCGCGAAGGCCTGGCCTATCCGATGCTGGCCAAGGACTGCGGCTTTACCTTCTTTCTGGGAGAGATCCAGCACGTGGATCGCACGGCACGCACCGTGCACCTTGCTCCGGTACTGTTTGAAGACCGAGAAATCTTTCCCGCGCGGGACATCCCCTACGATACGCTGGTGCTGGCTCTGGGCAGCAAATCCAATTTCTTCGATACCCCCGGCACGCAGGAATACGCCATCGCGCTGGATTCCACGGAGCAGGCCGAGCGTTTTCGCCAGCAGTTGCTGCGGGCGCTGGTCATGGTGCATCGGGATCAGCCTTCAGGGTCGGCCCGGGTCGTGCACATCGCCATCGTGGGCGGCGGCGCAACCGGCGTCGAGCTGGCCGCCGAATTGGTCGAGTCTTGCAAGAACGTGGCTTACTACGGTTTGACGCATCTCGATCCGGCAACGGACGTCCGCATAACCCTGCTGGAAGGCGCGCCCCGCATTCTGGCGGCCCTGCCCGAAAAAGTCTCGGCGGCGGCGCAGGGCTTGCTGAACGACAGGGGCGTAACCGTCAGCACGTCGGTCAAGGTGGCCGCCATCGAGTCCGATGCCGTGCTCGACACCGAGGGCCGCCGCTACCCCTGCGACCTGTGCGTATGGGCGGCGGGCATCAAGGCTCCCGACATCCTGAAGAGCACAGGCCTGCCGGTCAATCGCATCAACCAGATCATTGTCGATGCGGGCTTGCAAACCGAGGATCCCGCCGTTTTCGCCATCGGGGACTGCGCCCAGGCCCCATGGAGCGGCACCGACAGGTTCCTGCCGGCGCGCGCCCAGGTCGCCCATCAACAGGCCGATTTCCTGATCTCCGTCCTGGCGGCCCGCATCGCGGGCGAGGAACCCGCCGAAAAGGTCTTCCGCTTCAAGGACTACGGCTCTCTGGTTTCCCTGGGCCATAACCGGGGCGTGGGCAGCCTGATGGGGGTTCTGTCGGGCAGGAAGATGTTCGTGCAGGGCCTGGTGGCGCGCCTTATGTACATGAGCCTGCATCTTATGCATCATCGAGCCGTTCTGGGGCTGGTGCGCACCGTCAACATCGCCATCGGCCGGCTGCTGCTCAAGCGCAGCACGCCGCGCGTCAAGCTGCATTAGGTAGGAGTACAGGCTGTAGAACGTTGCTACTGCCCACGCTCCCGGGGCCTGTGAACAGGCCCCAATGCCTTATACTGAATCCATGATCTTCTATGCCAGCATGCCCAGCGCCCTGGGCGCTTTACTGTTGTCGTCCGATGGCGCGGCGCTGTCGGGCTTGTACTTCATCGGTCAAAAGGATTGCCCCAATCCCGCCGGGTTCGAGCCCATGCGCCCCGACCATTTCGACCCTTCGGCGGGCGAGCATGAAGGCAGGCCGATCCGCACGTTCAAGGCCGTCAAGAACGCTTCGCACAGCGGCGATCTGTTCGAAACGGAACCCCGGGCCGCCGTGCCGGCATTGCCCGTGGAAGAAGGCCCGCTGGCGTTCATGCAGGAGGGCACCCCCGCGGCGGTCGAGCAACTGTTCCAGCAGGTCCGAGCCGAGATCATCGAGTATTTTCAGGGCAGGCGCCGCAATTTCGGGACGCCCTTGCGGCCCCAGGGCACGGCATTCCAGAAAAAAGTCTGGGACGCCTTGCTGGAAATCCCTTACGGTGAGTTGGCGTCGTACGGCGATGTCGCGCGCAGCGCCGGCCTGTCGGCGGGGCACGGCCGCGCTGTGGGGGCGGCCGTGGGGCGCAACCCTTTGAGCATCATCATTCCCTGCCATCGGGTGGTGTCCGGCAGCGGCCTGCTTACCGGCTATAGCGGCGGCCTGGATCGCAAGCTGGCCTTGCTGGAGCTCGAAGGCTTCTCGCTTTTGCCGACGAGTTGACAGGCCTAGCTGTCCCGGCGCCGCGTGTCGTGCTTCATGATGCGCTCTTTTTCGCGCGCCCAGTCCTGGTCGCGCGCGGTATCGCGCTTGTCGTGCAGTTTTTTGCCGCGTCCCAGGCCGAAGTCCAGTTTGACGCGGCCGTTTTTGTAATGCAGGTTCAGGGGCACGAGCGTGTAGCCGCGCTGCTCGACCTTGCCGATGAGCTTGCTGATTTCCTCGGCCTTCAGCAGCAGCTTGCGGGTGCGGGTGTTTTGCGGATGAATATGCGTGGAAGCCGTGGGCAGCGGGCTGATGTGCATGCCGACGATGAAGATTTCACCATCCCGCACAATGACGTAGCTTTCCTTGATTTGCACATGGCCGGCGCGTATGGCTTTGACTTCCCAGCCTTCCAGCACAAGGCCCGCCTCGTAGCGGTCTTCGATGAAGTAATCGTGGGTTGCCTTGCGGTTTTCGACAATGCTCATGAATCAATGTTGCTATAGTAGTAGGTAAAATCAATACATTCTATCCATTAACGACATTCGATGCATACCGTTCAACGTTCCGTTTTGGTTCCCTACAGCTGCGCGCAAATGTTCGATCTTGTGGCCGGCGTGGAAAAATACCCTGAATTCATGCCCTGGTGCGGCGGAGCCACGGTTCAAGAGCGCGACGAGCATGGCATGCAGGCCGCCATTACCATCAGCATCGCCGGTATTCGGCAAACGTTCAGCACGCGCAATCAACACGATTATCCCAGCCAGATCACGTTCAATCTGGTGGACGGGCCTTTCTCCGCCTTGACGGGCAAATGGCAGTTTCAGCAATTGGCCGAGGACGCGTGCAAAGTGATCTACACGATGGAATACGCGTTCTCCAGCCGGGCGCTCGAAATGGTGGTGGGGCCGGTGTTCAACCGCATCGCCACGAGCTTCATCGATTCGTTCACGCAGCGCGCGCAGGCCTGTTATGGCGAATAGCGACACCACCGGACTTTCCCTGGTGGCCGTGCAGGTGGTGTATGCGCGGCCCGAAGCCATATGGCGCAAAGCCGTGACCTTGCCTTTGGGCGCCACGGTGGAGCAAGCGTTGCAGGCCAGCGGCTTTGCCGATGCGTTTCCCGACGTTGCGGCCCGCCATCCCGTGGTGGGCATCTATGGGCAGGCTTGTTCCACCGAGCGTCCGCTAGCCGACGGCGATCGCGTCGAAGTCTATCGCCCGCTGGTGTTCGATCCCATGGAGTCGCGGCGCAGGCGCGCCCTGCATCGCCAGGCATTCATGATCAAGGCGCGCAATCGTCCGCGCAGGCGCAAGGCCAAGCTCGCCGCCGCGGCCAGAGGCGGCGTTTAACCAAAGCCCAAGAGCGAACCGAGGAGGTGATCGTCATGGACGCACCGGTTTTATTCGACACATGGTCGGCGGTGGGCAAGCAGAGAATCGGCGTGGTCACGCTGAACCGGCCCCGCAGCCTGAACGGCCTGACCCTGGAAATATGCCAGGAAATCAGCCTGCGGCTGAAGCAATGGGAAAACGACCGCTCCATCGCCTTCGTCGTTTTCAAGGGGGCCGGCGAAAAGGCGTTTTGCGCCGGCGGCGACGTGCGCAAGCTCTACGACTCGGTGCTGGCCAATGTCAGCGGCCATCCCTGGGACAATGCCTATGCCAGGCAGTTCTTCGAGGCCGAATACCGGCTGGACTATGCCATTCATACCTATGCCAAGCCGGTGCTGTGTTGGGGATCGGGCATCGTCATGGGCGGCGGCGTGGGGCTCATGATGGGAGCGAGCCACCGGGTGGTCGGCGAAACCACGCGCTTTGCCATGCCCGAGATCACCATCGGCATGTTCCCGGACGTGGCCGGCACCTGGATGCTGGGCCATCTTCCCGCCTGCATCGGCATGTTTCTGGCGCTGACCGGCGCGCAACTGGGCGCCAGCGATTGCCAGTTCCTGGGCTTGGCCGATTATTTCGTCGAATCCGCGAAGTGGGACGATTTAAAGCAGGCGCTGGTCACCCAGGCCTGGTCCGAGGTTCGCAGTGAAAACGATATCCGCCTGCACCAGGCCTTGCGGGCCCTGGAGCCGGGTTCGGTGGCGCTGTCGGGGCCTTTGCAGACTCATTTCGCCCTGGTCGCCGATCGGTGTTCGGGGCCCGACTTCGATGCCATTTGCGCCAACCTGCTGGCGCTGACCGATTTCGAAAACGCCTGGGTGAGGCAGGCCGCGCAGACTTTCAAGCATGGCTCCCCGGGTTCCGCGCGGCTTTCCTTTACCTTGCTCAGGTCCGTGCGCGCGCTTTCCCTTGCCGATGTGTTCCGCCGCGAGTACATGGCGGTGCTGCAATGCATGGCCATGGGGGATTTCCAGGAAGGGGTGCGCGCTTTGCTGGTCGATAAAGACAAATCGCCGCGCTGGAATCCGTCTTCGCTGGCCTGCGCCAGCCAGGAGTGGGTGCGGCGTTATTTTGTCCAGCCCTGGCCCGAAGGCACGCCGCATCCTTTGGCCGACCTGGGCCGGTAATGCGACTCAGGCGACGATGGAATAGGGCAGGGACTGAACGCCGATTTTTGCCCCGTCAGCGGCTTGCAGCCTGAAATCGGCCGAATCCAGATCGGCCAGTTGCACCTCCAGCAACAGGTCGCAGCCTTTTTCGGTGCTGGCGGCGTTGACCACCCGCCCGCAGGGGGCATCGGGCCGCAAAGCGTCGTAGATGTCGGTGCCGGGTTGCGGCTCCTGGGCGGGAGCGGGCTCGATCAGTCCATGGGCCATGCGCCGCTTGATGGTGCCCCGATAATGGCTGCGGGCAACGACTTCCTGGCCGGGATAGCATCCTTTGGTAAAGCTGACGCCGTCGATGAGGTCGAGATTGAGCGTTTGCGGGATGAAGGTGTCTTGCGTGGCGGCAACGATCCAGGGCAAGCCCGCCGCGATGTCGGCAGCCCGCCAAAGGGCCTCGGCGCCTGGTTGCGCGGCGGCGCCTGCTTTGCCGACGATCCACCAGCGATCCGTTTGGGCATCGGCGCTCGGCGCGGCGATGCAACTGGCTTCCGGCAGGTGGACGACCGAGTAGGGCGGCGGATTGGGTGGTAGCGAGGCGCCGGCAAGGCCCGCCCGCCGCAGGGTTTGCTCCGCCTCGGCGGCTTGGCCCCGGCGCAGCACGATTCCTTGCACGGGCAGGGGCGTGACGGCCAGCTTGGCCTTGGCGCGCAGCACGAACATGGACAGTCGCTTGACCAGGGTTTCGGCGATGTCCTTCGCCACGAGGGCATGGAAGGCGGGCGGTTCGGATTGCGGCGCGCGCCAGATGATCAGGCTGGCCAGCAACCGTCCCTTGGCGGTGCAATAGCCAGCCACGCGGGCCAGGCCGGGAGGCAGTTGGGCGATGTCGTGCGTAAACTGGCCATGCAGGAAGCTGGCGGCGTCGGCGCCGGAAATTTCAATGACGGCCAGTTGGTTCAGGGGGGTGGCAGTGGTTTCGAGGGATTCGGTCATGGACGGTGCGGCGGATTTTCAAGACACAAGAATGGGTAGCGTTTATGATACGGTCTTTCCGGAAACATTGCCGTCAAGGCATTGCCGCCGTCGAGGTCTGAACGTGGCCCCGATGGGCATCGCGGGCCCGGGGCGCCCCGATCCCGGGCCGGTATCCGAACCCCGCCGTTCAAGCCTGGTTACGTATTTCCGGCCCTCGCGCCGACGAGGCCGTCCGCCTCGGCTACACTTGAAACAATGAACAGATTCAAACGCTTCGTCCTGTGGGTGCTGCTCCTGGTTTTCATCGCGATGGCCGGGGTTTCCGCGGCTTTCTGGTACTGGGCCAGCAATCCGGTGGCGCTTAGTGCGGAGCGTGTCGATTACCAGGTGGAGATGGGCAGCCGGCCTCGCAGCGTCGCGCGGGCCATGCGCAACGCCGGCATCGACATGAACGTCGACGCCTTCGTCCTGCTGGCCAGGCTGACGGGCCGGGATACCCAGATCAAGGCGGGGGCGTATGAAGCCGTCAGGGGCGATACGCCGTCCGTCTTGCTGCAGCGCATGGCCAATGGCGACATGACCCAGACCAGCCTGGTTCTGATCGAAGGCTGGTCGTACCGGCGCATACGCCAGGCGCTGCGCGAAAACCCCAATATCAAGCAAACGCTGGGCGACGTTACCGATGCGCAATTGCTGACGCGCCTGGGTTCGGCGTACGGCAGTCCCGAAGGCCTTTTCTACCCGGACACCTACGTCTTCGTGCCGGGCACGACGGACTACGACATTTTGCGCCGCGCCTACCTGGCCGAGGAAAAGCTGTTGGCTTCCCTGTGGGAGCAGCGCGCTCCCAATCTGCCCGTCCAGAGCCCCTACGAGGCTCTCATACTGGCTTCCATCATCGAGAAGGAAACCGGCGACGGCGCGGATCGCGCGCGAGTCGCGGGGGTGTTCGTAAACCGGCTGCGCCTGGGCATGCCCCTGCAAACCGACCCCACCGTCATCTACGGCATGGGCGATGCTTATCAGGGGCGCATCCGTAAAAAGGACTTGACCACCGATACGCCCTGGAACACCTACACGCGCAGCGGCCTGCCTCCCACGCCCATCGCGTCCAGCGGCAAGGCTTCCTTGTATGCGGCCCTGCATCCAGAACAGCATAAATACCTGTATTTCGTTTCGCGGGGCGATGGCACCAGCGAGTTCTCCGAAAGCCTGGACTCGCACAACCGGGCGGTATCCAAATACATACTTGGGCAGAGGAAGTAATGCAAGGCAAACGCGGTTGTTTCATTACCCTGGAGGGCCTGGACGGCGCGGGCAAAAGCACGCACGTGCAATGGCTGGTGGAGCATATCCAAGGCCAGGGCATTCCCGTGGTGTGCACGCGCGAACCGGGCGGCACGGCGTTGGGCGAGCAATTGCGTCAAATGGTACTGAGCCAGCCCATGCATCTGAAAACGGAAACCCTGCTCATGTTCGCGGCGCGATGCGAGCACATACAAACCGTCATCCAGCCGGCGCTGCAGGCCGGCAAATGGGTGGTGTGCGATCGATTCACCGATGCCAGCTATGCCTATCAGGGCGGCGGGCGCGAACTGGGCGGACAGGCCGTCGCCGCTCTGGAGCAATGGGTGCATCCCGATCTGCAGCCGGATCGCACCTGGCTGTTCGACGTGCCCCTGAGCGTGGCGCGCGAGCGCCTGGCCCGCAGCCGCGACCTGGATCGCTTTGAAAAAGAGGGCGACGCGTTTTTCGAGCGCACGCGCCAGGCCTATCACGAGCGCGCGCGGCAATGCCCGGGCAGGCTGCGCATTGTCGATTCCACCCAGCCTATGGAAACCGTGCGCGCCGAGTTGCGCGGCCAGGTTCAAGGCCTGATCGATGCCTGGCGCGCCGCCGGCAGCGGGGCAGCCGACGCATGAGCAGCATACCGCGCTTTTTTCCATGGCAGGATGGCCTGGCCAAAGCCTGGCTGGGCCAGCGCGAGCGTTTCGCCCATGCCTGGCTGATCCACGGCATGGCCGGCATCGGCAAGCGCCAGTTCGCGCTGGCTGCGGCGGCCAGCCTGCTGTGCGAGGCGCCCGAAAACGGCCTGGCTTGCGGACATTGCGCGGCCTGCCTGTGGGTGGCCAGCGGCAACCATCCCGATTTGCGCCGCATACGGCCCGATGCCGTCGCGCAGGAAGAGGGGGGCGATCAGCCTGACGAGTCCGTCGCCGAATCCGCGGCCTCGAAAAAAGCGGCGTCCAAGGATATTCGCGTCGAGCAGTTGCGAGGGTTGTCGAACTGGTTCAACACCGCCACGCATCGCGGCGGCTGGCGGGTGGCCGTGCTGTATCCCGCCGAGGCGCTCAATGCGATTTCCGCCAATGCCTTGCTCAAGGTATTGGAAGAGCCGCCCGAGCACACTGTGTTCTTGCTGGTGGTGGATGCCCCCGACCGGATCCTGCCGACACTGGTTTCCCGTTGCCGCAGGCTTCCTTTGCCCGTGCCTTCCCTGGCCGAAAGCACCGGCTGGCTGGCGGGCCAGGGGCTGGGCGATGCCACGCAGTGGCTGGCGGCGGCGGGCGGAGCGCCGCTGCGGGCGTTGTCCATGTGGGAAGCGGGCGAGCGCGCCTGCCCGGCCTGGCTCGAGCAGTTCGTGCTGGCGGCGGCCCAGGGTGGCGCGCCCGATATCGGCGCCTTGGCCGACAGCCTCGAAAAAGACCCGCCTGCAAGCTGGATCGACGCCCTCCAGCGCCTGTTTCTTGACTTGTCTTTGGCGGCGTCGTCGGCGCCCGTCCGGTATTTTCCGGCATTGAGCGATCCGGTGGGAAGGATCGCCAAAGCGGCTTCGCCGGCCAGCCTGGCCGAAGCGGGCAAGTGGCTGACGCAGCAGCGCGCCGTGGCGGATCACCCATTAAATACTAAACTATTCGTTTACAGCGTTTTGTCGCACGCGGCGCAAGCCTGCCGGCCTCAGCGGCAGGGCTAGGGCCTGTTAACCCATCATCAATTTCGCGATCTTTTCCATTTCGAGTTCCGCCATGTATGTAGATTCCCATTGCCATCTGGATTTTCCCGAGCTTGCCCAGAATTTGCCCGATATCCTGGCCCGCATGGAACAAAACCAGGTCAGCCACGCTCTGGTGGTCAGTGTGAATTTGCCGCAATGGCCCGGCCTGATGGAGCTGGTGGCGCCCCATCCGCATCTATATGCGTCAGTGGGCGTGCATCCCGACTATGAAGACGTCCAGGAGCCCACGGTCGACGAGCTGGTCGATATGGCCAGGGCGCCCAAGGTGGTCGCCATCGGCGAGACGGGGCTGGATTACTTTCGGCTTTCCGAGCCGCTGGAGTGGCAGCGCGAGCGTTTTCGCACGCATATCCGCGCCAGCCGCAAAAGCGGCCTGCCGCTCATCATCCATACCCGTTCCGCCAGCGAAGACACTTTGCGCATCATGCGCGAAGAGGGCGCGGACGAGATCGGCGGCGTCATGCACTGCTTCACCGAGTCATGGGAAGTGGCCAGGGCGGCCATGGACATGAACTTTTATATTTCGCTGTCGGGTATCGTCACGTTCAAGAAAGCTGCCGACCTGCAGGATCTGGCCACCCGGCTGCCGATGGATAGGCTGCTTATCGAGACGGATTCTCCCTATCTGGCGCCTGTGCCGTATCGGGGCAAAGTGAATGATCCGTCCAAGGTGATCCATGTGGCCGAGAAGATCGCGGATTTGCGCGGTATTGCGGTAGCCGACGTAGCGCGCCACTCTACGGATAATTTCTTTAAGCTTTTCAGTAAGATAGAAAGATAATCTAATCTTATCTGTATTTATTTTTATAAAAAATTTTTAATTTCAATTGGTTATTTTTGACATTTGATCTTTATTAGTTAAAGTAAATTATATATTTAATCTAATAAAATTGTTTTTTATCAATGGCTTGTAATTTATATTTAATGTTAATTATTTTTTATGGCCGAATGCTGGAAATCTCCCGGCATTCCACTTACATTCATAAGCGATCGGTGTGAACAGGATGATGACCAAGATGACCAGGCCCCTGGAAACCAAAACACTGGCGTGGCTGTGGGCCGCCGGCCTGGCGCTGCTGATCGCCTGCATGGCGGCCAGGGCCGCCGCGCCGGCGGACTGGTGGCTCGATATCGCCAACGACCGCGTGGAGGACGTCAGGGACGCCCTGGCGCAGGGCGAGAATCCCAATGCACTGAACCCCGACGGGCAGCCCGCCCTGATGCTGGCGATCCGCGAGGGCTCCTGGCGGGTGTACGACCTGCTGCTCGCCCATAGGCGCATCGATGTCAATATCGAGAACCGCAATCACGAAACCCCGCTCATGTATATGGCCATCGTTGGGGACGTCAAGCGGGCCCAGGCCTTGATCAAGCGCGGCGCGCATGTCAACCGGCTGGGCTGGACGCCGCTGCACTATGCGGCGTCCAAGGGCAATCTGAAAATGGTCGAGCTCCTGCTGGCCAACAAGGCCATCGTCAACGCGCCTTCGCCCGACGGCACGACTCCCCTCATGATGGGGGCGTTCTCGGGCAACGAAGAGGTAGTGCGCACCTTGCTTTACTCCGGAGCCGATTCGACCACGCTGAATCTCAAAAAACAAAGCGCGGCCGATTGGGCGCGCCTGCGCGATCACGACAGCCTGGCGGCCAAGCTGGATCAACTGAGCCAGAAAGTACTGGCCGAGCGCCGGGCCCAGCGGGCCCGGGATCGTGCCGCAGCCGGCGGCGCCGGGCAAGCGGGCAATGGCGAAGGGCAGGCCGGCGGCGCGGCGCTGCAGGAAGGAAATTCCGTTTCGGGGGCGGCGGCCGGCTACGGCGGCTCGAGTCCGGCCGCGGGCGCCGGTCAGGGCGAGACGTCCGGCTTCGATCCGGGTGCGGTCAAGGCCGTCGATATCCGTCCGCCCGCAACAGCGCCATCGGCGCAGCCGCCGTCGGGGCTGTCCGCGCCGAAAAAGCCTGCTGAGGATCAAGGCAATTCCACATCGCGCTATTTCGATCTGAACCGGTTCGACAAGGATCCCGCGTATTGAGGCGCCTGGTTTTCAATTGCGGGCGTTGCGGTATTCCCGGGGGGTACAGCCGTAGGCGGCCTTGAAGCTGCGGCTGAAGTGCGAAAAGTCATTGAAGCCGTGCATCAGCGCGATGTCTCCGATGCTGTGCTGCGCGAATTCGGGCGACTCGCAGGCGGCTTTGCAGTGTTCCAGGCGTTGCTGCCACAAGTAGCGGGATGGCGGCTCGAGGCCGCAGTCCTTGAAAACCTGCTGCAGCCGGCGGGTGGAAACCGAGAGCTGGCTGGCTACCAGATCGATGGTGAGTTCGGGGTTTGCCAACTGGCTTTCAATATAGCGCCGGGCGCGATAAAGCAGGCGATACCGTGCGATCTGCGCGGGCTGCTCGCCGGCCGGGTCGGCGTCGGACAATGCCGACGCGATGAGCTCCAGCGCCCCGGTCTTGAGGGCGCCCGCCACGGCGCCGCCCGAACCGATGGCGCCGTCGCGATGCAATTGCGCCGACAGGCCCTGCATGAATTGCGCAACCAGCCGCACGGTGCCGCGTGCGCCCGAGAGCCGTTGGGCGTTGCGGCGCTCGGCATCGCTCAGCACATTGAGCAAGGCCTCGCGAGGCATATGCACGATAAGCTGCCTGGATGGGGTGGGAAACGTAACGTGGTAGGGCCGTATGGAGTCGAGCAGGGCCGCGTCGCCAGGGAACAGGCGTGCCTCGCGGCCGCATTGATCGACAACGCAAAGGCCTTCCTGTTGAATGCAGAGCATGAAATTGCTATGGGTGCTGCGCCGCACAAGGGCGTCGTTCTTGCTGATCTGCACCGGGCTGGCGCTGCTTTCGCAAAAATGAACATCGTCGAGTCCCGAGTCGGCCAGGCGCGCATGAAAAGGCGCGTTTGAAAGCGCCCGGCATTCGATATCCGCAAACGTGGTGCAGACCATGTCGCGCCAGTACGCCAGGCGCCGGTCGGCGGCGACGGAGTCGGTCGAAAAATCGGTATTCATTGCAAACCTCCGGCGGCTGAAAAGCCGAAGCCGTTTAGGGCCTGTTACCCCTTATCAAGGAGCGGCCGACGGAATCGCCAACGTATCGGCAGCGATGGCGCGTTGCAGCCGATACTTACGTTACCACCGAATGAAGCCCGACTCCAGCCCTCGATGGCGGAGGACGGGCCCGATGACGGGCGCGCGAGCCTCCAGCCCGCGCATGGAGCACATTGCATTGCGCCTGCAGGCGAGAAGCGTGTGCAGGCAGGCCGCACAATGGAGTGCATAACCATAAATAGACAATGCCCATTATTCTGGAGGAAAGCATGAGTGCGAACGATATCAAAGCCGTAGTCAAGGACATCAGCCCCTTGTACATCGACGGGGTCTGGCGGTCTGGATCGGAACAGCAGGTCAGCGAAGATTTCAATCCACTGACCGGCGACATATACGCCTATGTGGCTCAAGCGTCGGCCCAGGACGTCGACGATGCGATTGCCGCCGCCTACAAGGCGCGCGAGCCGTGGAAGAACATGGTGGCCGCGCAGCGCGAAGCCATACTCATCAAGGCGGCTGACATCATCGCCGCCCGCACCGACGAGTTGCGCGAGGTCATCATCGAGGAGTCGGGGTCGGTGTTCGGCAAGGCCATGTTCGAAATCGGCTATTGCATCGAGCTGCTGCGTGTGGCGGCCGGGCTGGTGCGGCAGGTTACCGGCGAAACCCTGCCTCTTACCGCTCCCGGCCAGCTCGGCATGACCATTCGCCAGCCTCTGGGCGTGATCGCCGGGATAGCGCCGTTCAATGCGCCGTTCCTGCTGGCCATGAAGAAGGTGGCTTTCGCCCTGGCGGCGGGCAATACCTTCGTGCTCAAGCCGTCCGAATATACCTCGGTCATCGGCTTGAAGATTGCGTCCATTTTCGAAGAAGCGGGCTTGCCCGCGGGGGTTCTCAATGTCATTTCCGGACCCTCGGAAATGGTGGGCGAAATATTGATGAACGATCCGCGCGTCAAGATGGTGACGTTTACCGGTTCGACGCGGGTCGGGCGGCTGCTGGCGGCGCAGGCGGGCAAGAGCCTCAAGCGCCTTACGCTGGAAATGGGCGGCAAGAATCCGTTCATCGTGCTGAACGACGCCGATCTCGACTACGCGGTCGATGCCGCGGCGTTCGGCATCTATTTTCACCAAGGCCAGGTGTGCATGGCCAGTTCCCGCATCATCGTCGAGGCGGGGCTGTTCGACGCTTTCTGCGAGAAATTCGCCGCCAAGGCCTCGGCGCTGAAGACAGGCGACCCGCACGATCCCGCCACCATCATCGGGCCGCTCATCCGCGAATCCCAGTGCGCGGTCATCAACGGGCATGTGGAAGACGCCGTGGCCAAAGGGGCGAAGCTGATGTGCGGCGGCAAGCACGATGGTTCTCTGTACCAGCCCACCGTGGTGGCCGGCGTTACGCCCGACATGAAGATGTACGGCGAAGAGTCTTTCGGGCCCATTACGTCCGTCATCCGGGCGGCGGATTCCGAAGAGGCGCTGCGCATCGCCAACGACACCTCCTACGGGCTTTCCTCGGCCGTCATGACCAACGACCTGCAAAAAGCCTTCGACCTTGCGCTGCGCCTGGAGGCGGGGATGGTGCACATCAACAACTGCACCGTGGCCGACGAGCCCCACGTGCCGTTCGGCGGGATCAAGAACAGCGGCTTCGGCCGGGAAGGGGGCCGGGCCTCCATGGACGAGATGACCGAACTGAAATGGATAACCACTCAGCTTGGCAAGCGCGGCTTTCCGTTCTAGGCGTTCCGGAGGCGGGGCGGCGGAAATTTTTGCCGCTGGGCCGCCCCAAGGCAAAAAACGCTCCCTCGGGGGCATTTTTTTTGCCGGGATTGCGGGGATGCCGGACGGGGAAATGCCTTATCATGTTTTTTCAGGCCAGGCCCGCAAGAGGCGTTTCAGGCATATCGGACAAAAGGATTCAAGGAGGGCAGATGCAGAAAGTAGCGATTTACGGTCTGGGCGCGGTCGGCGGCTTGATCGCGGCGCGGATGGTGGCCGCGGGCTGCGAAGTCAGCGCGGTGGCTCATGGGCAGACTCTGGCCGCCATAAGGCGGCACGGGCTGCGCTTGCGGGTATCCGGCCAATTGCAAACCGTGCCCTTGCGGGTCGAGGAAGATCCCGAGGCGCTGGGCGTCCAGGGCATCGTGTTCATCGCCGTGAAATCGCCGGCGCTGGCCCAGGTGGTCGCCCGCATCGCCCCTCTCATCGGCCCGCACACTATGGTGGTCACCGCCATGAACGGCGTACCGTGGTGGTTTTTCGAGGCCAAGGACGTGCCGTTCCAGGGAACGGCCTTGCAGTCGCTGGATCCCGATCGCAAATTGTCCGCCGCGATTCCCATCGGGCATATCGTGGGATGCGTGGTGCATTTTTCCAGCTCCCGGCCCGAGCCGGGGTTCGTCGAGCTGAAGTCCGGCAACCGGCTTATTCTGGGCGAGCCCGATGGCGCCATGTCCGAGCGGCTGCAGGTGCTGGTGCGCCTTCTTGAAAAAGGGGGCTTCCAGGCCGACGCCAGCTCCAATATCCGCGGGGACATCTGGTACAAGCTGTGGGGCAATATGACCATGAATCCGGTCACGGCCGTGACCGGCGCGAATACCCAGCAAGTGCTGGACGATCCTTTGCTCAATGAATTCTGCCGCGCCGCCATGCGCGAGGCCGCCCAAATCGGCGAGAAGGTGGGCTGCGCCATCGCCCAGACCGCCGAAGAGCGCAACGAAGTCACCCGCAAGCTGGGCGCCTTCAAGACCTCGATGCTGCAGGACGCCGAAGCCGGGCGCCCGCTGGAAATCGACGGGCTGCTGACCGTGGTGCACGAAATCGGCACTCTGGCCGGCGTAAAGACGCCGACCATCGACGGCCTGCTGGGCCTGACCCGGGTATTCGGACGGGCTCACGGCATTTACGGCTGCCCTTAGCCTCCAGGCGGGCGGCAAAGCCGCCTGCCCGGTTTCCATTTCCGCCGCTTCTTGGCCCATAGAGCCCACTATGGGCCTGTGCCCCAGCCGTCAGGCGGTCTGGCTGTCCAGGTCGGCGTGCTTGACCTTGGGGGGCGCCTGCACTTCGGGAGCCGCCGACGCGAGGATCTCCTCGCGGTTGCCGCTGAGCGGCGGGTAGATCCGCCGGCAATTGATGTTCTGCTTGGTGTTCTTGGCGGTTTCGCCGGAAGCAATGACCTGGCGATCCCAGCCCGTGGTGTACACCGCGCCCCAGGGACCCAGGTCGAGAATGGTGGTGTACCAGTCGATGTGCAGCGGCAGCATGGGTTTGCCCAGCAGGTCGGCGACGACATTGTGCCCGGCATACCGGCCCATGGGCCGGCCGTGCTGGCACGACATGACCGACGTATGGGGGTTGTCCAGCATGGACCAGGCGGCATCGCCGGCGGCGAAGACGTTGCGCAGGCCCTTCACCCGCATGAATTCATCCACGGCGACGCGCCCCTGGCGGTCCTTTTCCACGGGTAGCAGGTGGCCCAGGTCGTTGGCCTGCATGCCCGCGCACCAGACGACGGTGGGGGCGGGGATTTTTTCGCCGCTGGCCAGCGTAACGCCCGTTGCGTCGACGGCCGCGACGGCGATGTTGGTTCGGGTTTCCACGCCCAGCGCGGCCATGGCCTGGTTGATGACGGCCATGGCCTGCTCGCCCATGTCCGAGCCTATGGCGGGGCTGGAGTCGGCCAGAATCACGCGTACCGGCTCGATGCCATGGTGCGCCGCGCGTATGGCCTGGAGCCTGCCGGGAAGCTCGGAAGCCAGTTCGATGCCGGTGAGGCCGGCGCCCACGACCAGCACCGTGTACTTATCGTTGCCTGCCTGTGCCGCGCCGGGCAGGCCGGCAAGATGCCGTTCCAGACGCTTGGCGGCGTGGTAGGTATCGATGTCGAAGGAGTGCTCGGCCAGACCAGGAATGGGCGGGCGCCGCAACTGGCTGCCCAGGGCATAGACCAAGCGGTCGTAGGCCAGCGACTGGCTGCCCGCGGACGTATCGATGGTGACGGTCTGCCCATTGGTGTCGATGCCGGTGACGGCGCCTTGAACGTGGCGAACCCCGATGGGATCCAGAACCTTGGACAGGGGAATGACGGTGGACGCCAGATCCTGCTCGTAATTGCGGACGCGGATGCTGTGGAAATCGTTTTGATCCACGACGGTAATGCCGACCTCTTCGCTTCCCGCGCCAAGCTCGTCCAGTTTACGTGCCGCTCCGATTGCGCTCCACAGGCCCCCGAACCCGCTGCCGATGACGACGATGTTTTTCATTTGAACGACTCCTTTGAGTTTGCTGGTTGTTTGCACAGGCCCGGGAAGATGGTTTCGCCGGGCCGGGATAGGTTGTTTACATGCCGATGTAGTGGTGGATGAGATCCGGATTGGCGTCCAGCTCTCCCGAGGCGCCGCTCCACACCACCACGCCTTTTTCCAGGATGTAATGCTTGTCGGCCACGCGCATGAGCGCCGCCAGGTTCTTGTCGATGACCAGCAGCGCCAGCCCCCGGCTTTTCAACAGTACGATGCAGCGCCAGATGTCTTTGCGCACGATGGGAGCCAGGCCTTCGGTGGCCTCGTCCAGGATGAGCAGTTCCGGGTTGGTCATGAGCGCGCGGCCGATGGCCAGCATTTGCTGTTCTCCGCCCGAAAGATTGCACCCCAGGTGGCGTTCGCGTTCCCGCAGGCGTGGAAACAGGCTGTAGATGTCGTCCAGCGACCATCCGGGGCCGCTGCGGCCGGACTGTTTGGCTGTCGCCACCAGGTTTTCCCGGACGGACAGATTCGGAAACACGCGCCGTCCCTCGGGCACCAGGCCGATGCCGGCATGGGCGATCTGGTGGGGCTTGAGCCGGTTCAGGCTGGCGCCACGCAGCTTGACCTGGCCCTGCAGGCAGGGCTGCAGACCCATGATGGTCTTGACGGTCGTGGATTTTCCCATGCCGTTCCGGCCAAGCAGGGCCACGCATTGGCCGGCCTCGATTTCCAGGTCGACGCCGAACAGCACCTTGCTGTCGCCGTAGGCGGTTTCAACGCGGTTCAACTGCAACAGGGGCGGACGCGGCGCGGCGTTGAGAGAGGCGTGTTCAGAATTCATCGTCGTCTCCGAGGTAGGCGTTCTTGACCTCCTGGTTTTCCTGTATTTGCTGCGGCGTGCCGCAGGCGATGGCCGTGCCGTACAGCAGCACGGTAATGCGGTCGGCCAAGGCGAACACGGCGTCCATGTCGTGCTCGACGAGCATGATGCTGTACTCGCCCTTCAGGCGCAGCAGCAGCTCCACCAGGCGCGCCGATTCCTGCTGGCTCATGCCCGCCATGGGTTCGTCCAGCAGCAGCACTTTGGGGCGCATGCCGAGCGTCATGGCGATTTCCAGCTGCCGCATCTCACCGTAGCCGAGGGATCCCGCCCGACGATGGGCGGCCTGTTCCAGATCGACTTCGTGCAGGGCCTGGTAGGCGGGCTCGTACAGCGTTTTGTCGCTGCGCACGGACGACCAGAACCTGAAGCTCGATCCCTGGCGGGCCTGAACCGCCAGCATGACGTTGTCGAGGACGGAGAAATCCTTGAATATCGACGTGATCTGGTACGAGCGGCCGATGCCGTGCAAGGCCCGCGCATCGACCGTGGATCGAGTGATGTCCGCTCCGTTGAAGAGGATCCGTCCCTGGTCGGGCAAGACCTCTCCCGCCAGTTGATGGATGAACGTGGTTTTCCCCGCGCCGTTGGGGCCGATGATGCCGTGCAGCTCGCCCTGGCGAAGGGTCATGCTCAGGTCGTTGGTGGCCGCCAGGGCGCCGTAGCGCTTTACCAGGTTCTGCACCTGCAGGATTTCAGTCATGGCGGCCTCCTTTGGCGGCGAACGATCCGTACAGGCCGCGCCTGAGGAACAGCACCACCAGCACGATGAAGACGCCGAAGAAGCCGAGCCAGTGCGTGGTGATGAGATCGGCCGCGTTGCCGGGCAGTTCGATGGGCATGGTGGACAGGAATTCCTCGAGTCCGACGAAGGCGATGGCGCCGATCAGCGGCCCCAGCAGCGTGCCCAGGCCGCCCAGCACGCACATCAGTATGAGATCGCCCGAGAGCGTCCAGCTCATGTAGGAGGGCGATGCGAACAGGGCGAGATTGGCGAGCAGCACGCCGGCCAGCACGACGATCTGGGCGGAAACGACGTAGGCGAACAATCGGTAGCGGTTTGCCGAGAATCCCAGGGCGTACATGCGGCGCGTGTTCTGTTTGCAGCCGCGGATCACGGTGCCGAACCGGGAATGGATGAGGCGGTACAGAAGATAGGCCGCCGCGGCCAGTATCCCAAGAACCAATAGATAGAACTGGTAGGGGTCGCCGATGTCCATGCCGGGCACGGTGCTTCGCGTTGCGATCTGCAGCCCATCGTCCCCGCCGTATTGTTTCAGGCTGATGGCGAGGAAATAGAACATTTGCGCAAAGGCGAGGGTGATCATGATGAAGCCCATGCCGTCGACCTTGAGGCAGATGTAGCCGACCAGATACGACACGATCGTGCCGATGGCAATGGCCACCGCGAGCTGGGCCAGCGCCGAGTGCACGCCGTAGGTGGAAAGTATGCCGGCGGCGTAGGCGCCGATGCCCAGGTACAGGGCATGGCCGAAGCTGACCATGCCGCCGTAGCCGAGGATGAGGTTGAGCCCCATGGCGGCCAGGCCCAGAACCATGGCGCGCGAGACCAGATCCAGGTAGTAGGTGTGGCCCAGGAATAGCGAGGCCACGGGAACCAGGGCCAGCGCAAGGAATATTGCCGCGGCGGGCAGCAGTTGCCGGACACGATGCGCTTGCGGGGAAGCAGGGGCTTTGGCGGCGCTGTGTTGCGCCTGTACCGGCCGGGCGGGGATGCCGCCCAGCGGCATTGCCTGGCGAGTTTGTTCTGATAGCATGTGTTCACCCGTTCCTGACTGGAAATAGCCCGTGCGGCCGGATGGCCAGTACGAACGCCATGAGTAGATAGATCAGCATGGAGGCCACGGCCGGGCCGGCGGCCTGGGCCAGCGACTTGGCCAATAGCTCGTTGAAGGCGGCCGGCAGGAAGGCTCGCCCCAGCGTGTCGACGAGGCCGACAATGAGCGCCCCGTAGAAGGCCCCGCGTATCGAGCCTATGCCGCCCGTGACGATGACGACGAGGGTGAGAATGAGTATGGGTTCCCCCATGCCCGGCTGCACCGACAGGATGGGACCCGCCATGACGCCGCCCAGCCCGGCCAGGCCGGCCCCCAGGCCGAAGATCAGGGTGTTGAGCCGCCGTATGTTGGTGCCCATGGCATCGACCATTTCGGCGTCGGCGGCGCCGGCGCGAATGAGCATGCCGACCCGGGTCTTGTTGATGAGCAGGTAAAGCCCAAGCCCGCACAAGAGCCCCACGGCGATGATGAAGATACGATACGAGGGGTATGAAAACCCGAGGAAGTCGAGCGTGCCCCGCAATGCCTGGGGCGCATTGATGTAGATGGGAGCCGATCCCCATATGTAGCGCACGACCTCGTTGAACACGAGGATCAGGCCGAAGGTGGCGAGCACCTGATCGAGATGCTCGCGCGAGTAAAGCCCCGCCAGGACGATGCGGTCCAGGGCGATGCCGATCAGGATGGCCGCCGGGATGGCGGCCATCAGGGCCAGAGCGAAGGAGCCATACAGGTTGAAGACGGCCGCCGCCACGTAGGCCCCCATCATGTACAGCGAACCGTGGGCAAGATTGACGAAATTCATGATGCCGAAGATCAGCGTCAGCCCTGCGGACAGCAGGAACAACAGGACGCCGAACTGCACACCATTGAGAATTTGCGTTGCCAGGAGTTGTGGATCCATTTCTCGATGCGCCTGTGGGTTATTTCATTGGGCAATCTTGGTGATAGGCGTCTTGCTGGGCCTTGAGCGGAGTGGCGATTTTCTTGAGCGTGAACTGACCCTGCGCATCCTTGACGACTTCGAATACGGACAGATCCTGGATGGGGAAGTTGTTGTTGCCGAACTTGAAGTCGCCGCGCACCGAGGGAAAGTCGGCCTGCTTGAGGGCGGCCATGAACGCGGCCTTGTCCTCGACGTGGCCCTTGACCTTTTGAATGGCCGAGTCCAGCAGTTGCGCGCCGTCATAGCTTTGCGCCGCGAAATCCGAGGGGATGCGCTTGTATTCCTTTTCGAATTCGGCCACGAATTTCTTGTTGGCGGCATTGTCCATGTCGGGGCCCCAGACGGGACTCGTGATGACGCCCAGGGCGCTGTCGCGTTGGGCGGGAAGATTGATGGCGTCGGTCGTCGAGGTGGACAGGACCGGGATCTTGCCCAGCAAACCGGCTTGCTGCCATTGGCGCAGGAAGTTGACGCCCAGTCCGCCGGGATAGAAGACATAGACGGCGTCGGGTTTTTCGGAGGCGATCTTGGCCAGCTCGGCGGAGAAGTCCTGCTGGTTGAGCGGCGTGTAGATTTCGTCGAGCAGGGGAGCCTGGTAGTAGCGCTTGAAGCCGGTCACGAAATCGAAACCCGACTGATAGTTGGGCACCATGGTGATGATTCTTTTATACCCCTTGGACTTGGCGTAGCTGCCCATGCTTTCGGCTTTCTGGTCGTTCTGGTACGAGGTGCTGAAGAAGTACGGAGAGCATTCCTTGCCGGCTATCTGGCTGGGGCCCGCATTGGTGCCGATGAGAAAGACTTCTTTTTGAGTGATGGGCGCATGCACGGCAAGCATGACGTTGGAGAAGGTCACGCCGACGATGATGGGCACGCCGTCTTTGTCGATGAGCCGCTTTGCCAGTTGCACGCCGACAACGGGCTTGATCTGGGCGTCGGCCTTGAGAACCTCGATATGGCGGCCGCCCAGCTTGCCGCCGTTGTTCTTGAGGTAAAGCATGAACCCGTCGTACGAGTCCTGGCCCAGGGCGGCTTGCCCGCCTGAAAACACGCCCATGAAGCCGATTTTCAGATTGTCGTGGTTCTCTTGTGCGGGAGCGGCGTTGGCCAAAGCCATGGTCAAGCCCAGGCCGGTTGCGGCCATTGCCTTCAAGAAATGTCGTTTCATGCTGTCTCCTTGTTCCGCCGGAAGGGCGGAGATTT
This sequence comes from uncultured Burkholderiaceae bacterium, assembly GCA_937871985.1. The sequence continues at coordinate 48,547 of CALMPB010000326.1, read as the reverse complement.
TGTCGTGATCGTTTTGCTGTGATCGGCCGCGGGCTGCGCCGTATTTTTAATCTGGATACTTGGTATCTAGATTATGCAATGAATTCTATGGCGATCGCGGGAGCTAGTCAACAATAATCTGGACATATATAATCCAGATCATGATGTATACGGATTAGAATATTATGCGCATGAACGAAGGCGTGGAGTGGGGTCTGCATTGCTGCGTGGCGCTCGGCTGGATCGGGCAGAACGAAGTCATTTCCACCACCAAGCTCGCGGCCAAGTTCGGCTTGCCGGCCGCCTATCTCAACAAATCGCTGCAGGCGCTCGCCCGCGCCGGCATCCTGGTGTCGTCGGCGGGGCCGAAAGGCGGGTTCCGGCTTGCCCGCTCGCCCGAAAAAATCACCCTGTTGCAGGTCGTGGACGCCATAGAGGGGCCGGATGCGGCGTTTCGCTGCACGGAAATCCGTCGCGCCGGAGAGGGCGCCTCGCCCGCCCGCGAATGCCGCAAGCCATGCGCCATCACGTCGGCCATGCGCCGGGCGGAAGCCGCCTGGAGGCGCGAACTGGCCAGCCAGACCGTGGCAACGGTCATGCAGGACGCGCCTCCGGCCGCCGCCGAACGCGCGATCCAGTGGTTCGAAAACATGCGTTCAGCATCGGCGGCCTGACCCGTTGCGTAAATAGACGCGTCGGCAAGGCCCTGCTACAGTACTGAAATGGAAGTGCCCGGTTTCGGGCTGTCGTGCCGATGCGGGCTTTTTCACGCCTTCATTGCATGCACGAATCGCAATTTGCTCCAGCCATTTTGTTTCAGGATTGCCATGCCATCGCTACGTTCATTTTCGGCCGATTCGATATCCGGCGATACCGTCGAGCTGTCCCGCTATGAGGGGCAGGTGGCGCTTATCGTCAACGTGGCCTCCCAATGCGGCTTCACCCCCCAATATCAGGGCCTCGAAGCGCTTTACCGAAAATACCAGGACCAGGGCTTCACGGTTCTGGGCTTTCCCTGCGATCAGTTCGGCCACCAGGAACCTGGCACCGAAGCCGAGATCCTCGATTTTTGCACCACGAAATACGACGTCGATTTTCCCCTTTTCGCCAAGATCGACGTCAATGGCTCGGGCGCGCATCCCTTGTACCAATGGCTCAAAGAGGAAAAATCCGGGGTGCTGGGCACCCAGGCCATCAAGTGGAATTTCACCAAGTTTCTTGTGGGCCGCGACGGGCATGTCCTGAAGCGCTACGGTTCTTCCACCGCGCCCGACGAGCTGCGCGGCGATATCGAGCAGGCGCTGGCCACGCCGCGCGCCTGAAGCGCTACCATGGCGGCACCCGCATCCGATGACCCTTGTCCGGCGGCGCGCAGCCGGCCTATTTCCGTTTTCATTCCCGCCACGAAAGGATTGCAATGATCGATCTGTATTACTGGACGACGCCCAACGGCCATAAAATCACGCTCTTCCTCGAAGAAACGGCAACGCCCTACACCTTGCACGCCGTCAACATCGGCAAGGGCGATCAGTTCAAGCCCGAATTCCTCAAAATTTCCCCGAACAACCGCATTCCCGCCATTATCGACAACGCGCCCGCGGACGGCGGGCAGCCCATCTCGCTGTTCGAGTCGGGCGCCATCCTCTTGTATCTGGCCGAGAAGACCGGGCGCTATATTCCGTCCGATTTGCGCGGCCGCGCCGATGTCCTGCAGTGGCTGTTCTGGCAAATGGGCGGGCTGGGCCCCATGGCGGGTCAGAACCACCATTTCGCCACCTATGCGCCGGAAAAACTGCCTTATGCCATCGACCGCTATACGCGCGAAACCAGCCGCCTGTACGGGGTACTCAACAAGCGCCTGGCCGACCGCGAGTTCATCGCGGGCGATTATTCCATCGCGGACATGGCCTGCTATCCCTGGATAGTCCCCCACGAGAAGCAAGGCCAGGATCTTAACGAGTTTCCGCAGCTCAAGCGCTGGTTCGACGCCATCGCCTCGCGTCCGGCCACCGTTCGCGCCTACGCAAAAGCCGCGGCCATCAATACCGAACCAACCGTCCACACCGAAGAAGCACGCAAAATGCTGTTCGGCCAGGACGCCCACACGGTCAAATAATGCGCATGAAAAAAAACCCCGCCCGTTATTTCCGCGCCGCCGCGCTGGCTGCCGGCATTGCCGTGCTGCTGTCCGCCTGCGCCAGCGGCCCGCGCGACAATATCTCCATGATTCCGGGAGATCAGACCGCCCAGCAAACCAGCAAGGAAGGCTTGTTTACGCAGCCCGTCAAATGGGACCGCAAAAAGCCCGGCTGCTCGGGCGATTGCCCCGAAATCAAGGTCGACTCCCTGGTGTTTCCGGGCATGCCCAAGCTGACCAAGCTCGTCGATTACGCTCTGGCCGTCATGACCGGCGTCAACGACGATCATCCGCATCCCTATACCAGCCTTGCCGAGTACGAAGCCTACTTCTGGAAGACCGCCGCGCCGCGCGATTCGACCGTCTTTTCGGCCAAGACGCCGTATCGCAACAAGAACCTGACGGTGGTCGAACTGAATACCTGGCAGTACTTTACCGGCGCGGCCCACGGCATTTCAGCCACGCAATTTCTCAACTGGGACAACGCGAAGGAAAAGGTGCTTGGCCTGAACAATGTTCTCGAGCCGGGCAAGCACGATGCCTACGTGGCGGCGCTCAGGCAGGCGCATGCAAAGTGGCTGGCCGCCAATCCGGACGCCAAGGCCGACCCGGCCACCTATAACCGGATCTGGCCCTTCCAGCCCAGCGACAACTTTGCGTTTTCAGATGCCGGGCTGGTCGTCAAGTACAACTCGTACGAAATCGCGCCGTATTCGTCGGGGCAGCCCGAACTGCTGATTCCCTACACCGATTTGCAAGGGGTGCTCAAGCCCGAATACCTGCCGTCCTGAACCCAGGCGTGCGTCGAATTGCGGCGCACGGGCACCGCTTGACGCGGGCCGTCGCTCTTCGACATTCCATTCAATCGCGCCCGGCATCCAGAATGGCCTGGGCCAGGCGTTCAGGGTGGGTGAACCAGGTTTCATGGCTGCCGGCGCATTCCACCAGCCTGAACAGGCCCAGCCGCTCGGAAAGACGCGGATGCCAGGGCAGGCTGTGCGGCAGGGCGACGTCCTGCTGGCAGTTGACGTAGGACTTGCCCACGGCCAGTTCCGCCAGCGGCGTCTCCAGTTTGATGGCGTCGGTGAATGTGGCGTAGGGGTGGGGATTGAGCTGGGCATAGCTTGATTTGGCCAGCGCCAGGTCGGCGTCGTTGATGAACACTTCGCGCCACACATTGAACGGCAGCATGACCGCGTTCTTGTTGGCGGCGGCCACGGCGTCGAACATGGTGACGTAGTGCGGCGGCACCATGTCGTTGAGGCATTGGCCGTTCAGGGGCACGAACGCATTGACGTAAACCAGCCGCGTCAGGCGCTCGGCCGCGCGATCGGCGACGCCCGAGATCACCATGCCGCCATAGCTGTGGCCCACCAGCCGCACATTGCGTAAATCCTTCGACTCCAGGAATTCCACCGCCGACGCAATGGCGTCCTCCAGGCCAAGGCGGTTGCGATCGTCGTCTTTGCGATTGCCGGCCAGGGTGGGGCAATGCACCGTATGCCCGGCCTTGCGCATGTGCTGGGCCACGGCCTCGAGTTCGGCGCCGGTGTGCCAGGCGCCATGAATAAGAACGTAAGTATCGGCCATTGTTGTCTCCGGTTGTCGATTGTTGATGTGTTGCGAGGGGCGGGCCGCTGTTGCCGCGGCTGCCGCCGATGTTCCCGATGAGGCTGGTTTGGACGGCGGCGCGTCTATTTGTTTTGCGCGCGTTCGAACCAGACGCGCGGGGAAAGCCCCTGGTCGGGGCCGAGAATGGAAAACCCGCCGTCGACGGGAATGTCCACCCCGGTGATCCACGAGGCGGAGTCCGAGGCCACGAAGGCCACGGCCTGGCCGATTTCGGCGCCGTCGCCCACCCGGCCCAGCGGATGAAGCTGGCCGGCCACGGCGTCGGCCAAGGGGCGGGAGTCGTTGCTGAAGCGCACGACCGAAGGCGACCAGGTCCAGGCCGGGGAAACCGCAACGGCGCGTATGCCTTGGGGCGCGAGGGTGACGGCCAGGTTCTTGGTGAATTGCAGCATGGCGGCTTTCGAGGCGGGATACAGCGCGCGGCCCGCCGCGCCGAACTTGCCGCCGGTGCTGCCCAGGTTGACGATGCAGCTGCCGCGCTGCATGTGGGGCAATACCTTCTGGGCGAAGATGGCGGCCGACACCAGGTTGACCCCCAGCGTGCGATGCCATTGCTCGCGGCTGGAGTCCAGGCCGTTGTCGTCGTAGCTGCAGGCATTGTTGACGAGAATGTCGATGCGCCCGAACGCGGCCAGGGTCTGCTCGATGCACTGGTCGATTTGCGCGTCGTCCTGGATGTCGATGGTGCAGAGCAGGGCGCGCCCGCCGCCGGCTTCGATGTCGCGCACGACGGCGGCGCCGGCGTCCGCGCCCCGGCCCACGATGACTACCGAGACGCCGCAGGCCGACAAGAACTTGGCAATGTCGGCGCCCAGTCCCTGGGTGCTGCCGGTGACGATGGCGGTTTTCCCAGCCAGGCCGGGTAGTTGGGGTATGGAGGCTGTCATGGAGCGAGGCCGTCAAAAAAGCGCGACAGGGCGTCGGCGTCGAGGATTTCGGCCATCAGGCTCATGCTGTCCAGCGCGGCCTGATGGGTGGCGGGATTGGCGCTGGCGCAGGCCGGGGCGGCCACCATGACCTCGTAGCCGGCGTCGGCGGCGTGCCGCACCGTGCCTTCGACCACCGAGTGGGTGGCCACGCCCGCGATCAGTACGCGCGACGCGCCGACGATGCGTAGGATTTCTTCCAGGGGCGTGCCGAAGAACGCGTTGATGCGCGTGTGCTTGACGATGAACTCGAGGGGATTGCCGGGGTCGGGCGCGAGATCGTCGTAAAAGTCGGCCCCCCAACTGCCGTCGACCACGGCCTGGATGGCCGCGGTGTTGCGCATGATGGGCATATTGGGCAGCAGGTCGGCGTAGTCGGGCCGGAAGGCGATGCGCACGTGGACGATGGGCAGCTTGCAGGCGCGCGCGCGCCGCAGCATGCCCTGGGCGGCATCCAGGAGGTTTTGGCGCACGGGGCTGTCGGCGCTCAGCCCGACCCGGATCTTGCCGTCCGGGTGCAGAACGTCGTTCTGGTAGTGCAGAGCGATGAGTGCGGTGGTCGCAGGCATCAGATATACACCTGGATGGCGCTGTGGGTGTCGTTGCAGTTGACAAGATTCACTTGCTTGAGCCGGATGCGCCAGCCGTCGTCGGTGGACGCCAGCTTGTGGATGTAGGAGCCGGCCAGCTGGCGCTGGTCGCCCTTGCGCCATTCGCTTAGATGGAAGGCCGAGCGAACCACCAGGTAGCCTTCGTCGTCGGTGCCGTCGATCATGACGCTGCCCACGACACGGGAGGTGTGGGTAATAGGCTGCTGCGCCCAGTTGCGGGCGTTGGTCAGCGTGCGCATGCGCATTTCACGCAGCATTTTATTGTCCCAGCACAGAGAGATATGGTCGTAGGGACTGGCCTGGCCGGGTTGTTGGGGAATCCAGTACATGCCGTCGTCGGTCCATAGCGCCAGCCACTCGTCCCAGCGGCGCTCGTCCAGAAGGCGCGCCTCTTGGTAGATGAATTGCTGAACCTGGTGATAGGTTTCCAACGGCGTCGTAACCGTCTTGACATTGTCGCAGGCGACATCGAAGTCTATGTCGAAAAGCATTTTGATTTCCTTTGGCCGTAAGTATCAGACTTGCCCGAGCATGTATTGCTTCCATGCATGGAATTGATTGCGCATGGGAAGCTCGCTGGTTCCGTTGACCGAAACCATGCCGCCTGGAACGGTTTTGTCGGTGCCCGCGTAGCGGTGCTGGCTGACCCAATCGCCGCCGTGGGTTTCGTTGCCCAACTGGCAGCGGTTGTAGACCTCGAGGTCGTCGGGCATGACGTTGGACGAGGGAGAGTTGATGAGGTTGGCGTACATGAGGCCGCGCTTGAAGATTTCTTCGGGCGCGCCTTTCAGGCGGAACACCTGGATCTCGACGCGCGTGCGATCCACCGATACGGGGCGTATGACGCGGAACTGCTGGAATACCGTGTGCGGCGAGCCGCTGCCGTAGATGATGGTGTTGTGGCGGTTCTCGCCCAGGATGGCGAGGGCGCGCTCGCGGCCGTAGGCTTGCACCAGCGATTCGAAGTGGGCGCGGCTGACCGGGTCGGTTTCGATGGCGCCGGGGTTGAAGATGCCTTCCATATAGCCGTGGCCGTAGTCGAAGGCGTGCAGATCCAGCTTTTCCCAGAAGGTGTAGGGCTCGCCGTTGCCGTCCATGATGTGCAGCTCCAGCGGCATGTTGCCGATGGCTTCGGCTTGTTCCCGGGCCGACATGTACGATGATTCGTGCGTGACCCTGGCATGCATGGTGTCGTGCAGGTTTTCGTAGAAGACCTTCCAGTTGGAAGGCTGCATCACCCTGAAGACGCCGCCGGCGACTTCGACTTCGCCCACGGGCGAACGGTCGCACAGATTGTCGATGGAGGATTTGACGCCGCCCAGGAAGTCTTCCAGGCCGGGGCCTTTCTCGGCCTGGCTGGCAAAGATGAAGCCCCGGTAGCTGGCCACCCGGGCCAGCTTGCGCATGGCGAACTCGGGGCTTTTGGGGTCGAAGTTCGTGCCTTCGAAGCCGGCGCGCATGGGCGCGGCCAGATGGGCCCCGTCGAGCTGGAAGGTCCAGGCGTGGTAGGGGCAGCGGAAGAAGCGGCCGGTGTTGCCGTCGCTTTCCGCCGGAACCAGTTGGGCGCCCTTGTGCGGACATCGGTTGTACAGCACATGCACGGAGTTGTCGGCGGCGCGCACCATGATTACATCCTGGTCGCCGATGCGCGTGGCGTGGAAGTCGCCTACGTTCGGAACCTGGCTTTCATGGCCCACGTAGATCCAGGCGTGGCCATAGATGCGATCCATTTCAAGCTGGAAGATTTCGGGATCGGTATAGACCGATTTGTGAACCGAATCTTCCCGCACCAGGTCGGCGATTTGTTGATCGGTGTAATGCATGATGCCTCCTTGCCAAAATTTTGCTTCCGGCTCCGTGTAATATGGGTTAACAGGCCCTAGGTGGTTGAACGAATTGCCGTCCGGTTCGATTGCCCGCGCTTTACTGCATTTTGCATTCCGGGGCGTACCGGTCGTGGTAGTCGGTGAAGATGGTCTCGACCGTCTTGTTGGTGATTTCGCCCTTGTCGTTCTTGACGACTTGCCTCAGGTAGTAGTTTTGAATGGGGTACTGGTTGTTGTTGAACTTGAAATTGCCCTGCACGGCCTTGAACGGAGCGGAGCGCAAGGCCTGGCGGAAGGCGTCCTTGTCTTCGATCTTGCCGTGGATCTTGCGCACGGCGCCGTCCAGCAGCATGGCCGAGTCGTAGCCCTGCACCGCGTACATGGTCGGGATACGATGGTAGGTCTTCTGGAAGTCCTCCATAAAGCGCTTGTTCACCGGGTTGTCCATGTCGGGCGACCATTGCGCCGTGTTGTACATGCCGATCATGGGTTCGCCGACGGCCTTGATGGTGTCCTGGTCGGCCGAGAATCCAGGCGTGTACATGGTCATGGTCTTGGTCAATCCCGCATCGGCCATCTGTTTGATGAAGCTGATGCCCATGCCGCCCGGCAGGAAGAAGAACACGGCATCGGCTTTGGAGGCGCGCGCCTGGGCGATTTCGGCGGAAAAATCCAGTTGCTGCAGTTTTACATAGACCTCGTCGGCGATCTTGCCCTTGTACAGGTGCTTGAAGCCCTCGATGGTTTCCCGCCCTCCGGGGTAGTTCGGCGCGATCAGGAACACTCCCTTGTGTTTTTGTTCCGATACGTACTTGCCCATGGCCGCCGCGGTGTCCTCGTTTTGCCACGACACGACGAAGAAGTTCTTGTTGCATTTGGATCCCGCGTATTCGGCGGGGCCCGTGTTGGTCGAAATATAGATGGTGTCGTTGGCCAGGATGCTGGGCATCACGGGCAGCAGCACGTTCGAGAACACCATGCCGGTCATGACGTCCACGTGGTCGCGCTTGAGCATGCGGTCGACGGCTTGCCGCCCGACGTCGGCCTTCTGCTTGTCGTCTTCGACGATGACCGTGGCGGGCAGGTCGCCGAGCTTGCCATTGAGGTGCTTCATGGCCAGTTCGAAACCATCGCGGATTTCGATGCCGACGACTCCGCCGGGGCCGGACAGTGTGCTCAGAAAGCCGACCTTGATCGAGTCGGCGCCATAGGCGGCCGACGTGGATAGGGCCAGGGCCGATAATGCCGCAACGAGTATGCCTGATTTCATGTTTGTCTCCGGTTGTCAGCGCCGGATCCGTCTGGCGGTCCGGCTTTTATAGGTGTTTTCGACGGTCCTTGCGGGCGTTGCCGCGAAGGCCCGTGGAACGAGGTTTCCTGCCTTTCCATGATGGTGTCGGAGAGGAGGTCGGGCTATCCACTAATGGCAATTTTCATCCAATTCAGGCAACATTAACCAATATGGGTTAACAAGGCCTAATGCAGCGGGTAGCGGCCGCCGTTCGCCGCCCCATCGTGTCCGCCCGATTACTGGAGGCTTGCCATGCAATCATGGTTCCGCAATGGTTTGCAGACTTTGTTCGATGCCCCGCCTATTTTCGCCTCGTCGGATCCCCGCGAGGTCAGGCTGGGCACGTCCAGCGCCCTCACCGAACACGACCTGGTCTGGCGCGAAGGCGCCGTCGATTGCGCCTTGCGCCGCGCGCAGTTGGGTTCTTTGTCGTTCCTTATCCTGCGCTATGGCGCCGCCGTTACCATCGCCCCCGGCGAGCTGCAGCATTTCATGCTGTTCCAGGTGCCGCTGAGCGGCGCGGCGCATGTCCGTGTCGGAAATACCTCGGTTGCCGCGAGCCGCTCCGTGGGGGTGGTCATTTCTCCCACGCTGCCCCTGAGCCTGGACTGGGGGCCGGGGTGCGAACAACTCCTGCTCAAGATTCCGCGCGCCCGCATCGAAAGGGCCTGTAGCGGGCTGTTGGGGCGCCACCTCGATGCGCCGGTCGAATTCTTTCCCGAGCTTTCCCTGGACGGCCCGCACGGCCAAGCCTGGCAGCATCAAATCGGCACTTTGCTCTGTTATCTCGGGGGGGCCGCGGGGCCCGTCCCGGCCCAGTGGCTGGCGGCCCAGGAAGAAGCGCTCATCCATCATCTGCTGCTCTGTCAAAAAAACAACTACAGCGATCATTTATTGCGGCGTCCCGCGGGCGCCCAGAAAAAAGTCCGCATCGCCACCGAGTACATCCATGCGCATTTGCAGGAGCCTCTTACGCTAGCCTGTATCGCGCAGGCCAGCGGCGCCAGCGTGCGCGCACTGGCCATGGCCTTCCAGGAATGCCACCGCCTGTCGCCCATGGCCTATGTGCGCCGCGAACGCATGGAAGCCGCGCACAACGAGCTTCGGCACGCGTCTCCGGACGTTCGCGTCACCGATATCGCCTTCCGTTGGGGGTTCGGGCATTTGGGCCGTTTTTGTGCCGACTACAAGGCCCGCTACGGCGAAACGCCGATGCAGTCGCTCAAGCGCTAGGCGCGCAGGCTGCTTCCGGCTCTCGCATTGCTAGACGCCCACGTAGCGCTGCCAGATTTCGGGGTTTTGCCGTAGGGCTTCGGAACGCCCCGACCACACCACCTGGCCGCGCTCGATGATGGTGTGCTGGTCGGCCAGCTCCACCAGGCGCTGCACGTATTTGTCGATGACCAGCGTGGTCTGGCCCAGTTGCCTCAGCCGGCCCAGGCAGGCCCAGATTTCCTCGCGGATCAGCGGCGCCAGGCCCTCGGTGGCCTCGTCCAGTATCAGAAGATGGGGGTTGGTCATGAGCGCCCGCCCGATCGCCAGCATTTGCTGCTCGCCGCCCGAAAGCTGGTTGCCCATATTGCCGGCGCGTTCCTGCAAACGAGGAAACAGCGCATACACACGTTCCAGCGTCCAGGGGTCGGGACTGTGCGACCGGTTGCTGGCGAAAGCGACCAGGTTTTCCTGGACGGAAAGATTCGGAAATATCTGCCGGCCTTCGGGCACGACGGCGATGCCCAGGCGCGCCACCCGGTCGGCCGTCCAGGTGTGGATGGTTTGGCCCTGGAACTTGACGCTGCCTTTGCGGATAGGGGTCAGCCCCAGGATGGAGCGCACGGTGGTGGTCTTGCCCATGCCGTTGCGCCCCAGCAGCGTGGCCATTTCTCCGGCTTGTATCGAAAAGTCGATGCCGAACAGAATCTGGCTGGCGCCATAGGCGGTTTCAATGTGCTCGACTTGAAGCAGTGCGGTCATACGGCGGCCTCGTCGCCCAGGTAGGCTTTCCTGACGTCGGGATTGCGGCGAATTTCCTCGGCGTTGCCGCTGGCGATGATGCGGCCGAACACCAGCACCGAAATGCGTTCGGCCAATTGAAATACTGCTTCCATATCGTGTTCGATCAGCAAAATGGTGGTGGTGCCGCGCAGGCGGGTGATGAGCTCGACGAGCTGCAGGGATTCGCCCGGCCCCATGCCGGCCATGGGTTCGTCCAGCAGCAGCATGCGGGGGCGCGTGGCCAGCGCCAGCCCGACCTCCAGTTGGCGCTGCTGGCCATGGGCCAGGTTGCGGGCGAGCGTGCCGATGTGCTGTTCCAGCCCGACGGTGGCGGCCAGCTCGCGGGCTTCGTCGAAAAGGGCGCTGTCGCTGATGGCGGGGCGCCAGAAATGCATGCTGGTGCCGCTGCGGGCCTGAACGGCCAAAGCAAGGTTGTCCAGCACCGAGCAGGACTTGAAGATATTGGTGATCTGGTACGAACGGGCCAGGCCGAGCTGGACGCGCCGGTGCATGGGCAGGGCGGTGATGTCCTCGCCGTCGAAGAAGATACAGCCTTCGTTGGGTTGCAGGCCGCCGGCTATCTGGTGAATGAGCGTGGTCTTGCCCGCCCCGTTGGGGCCGATGATGGCGTGGGTCTGGCCTGACTGCACGGCGAGGTCGAGGTGGTCGGTGGCCACCAGCCCGCCGTAGCGCTTCACCAGTCCGCGCAGGTCGAGCAGCGCTTGCGTCATGATGTTTCTCCGCGGGATTTGGCCGCTTTGGACAGGCTGGCCAGCCCGTCGGGCAGGAACAGGATGATCAGCAGCAGGATCACCCCCATGGGCAGGGCCCAATGCGTGGTGAAGGCAGTGAGGATTTCTTCGAGGGCGAGCATGAATACGGCCCCCACGACGCCGCCGAAGAAATGGCCCATGCCGCCCAGGATGACCATGACGAGCAAAGTGCCGGATTCCATCCAGTGCAGTTGCGAGGGGCTGGCCATCATGCTTTGATTGGCGAACAGCGCGCCGCCCAACGCGGCCAGGGCGCCGGCCACGGTGAAGCAGACCAGCTTGTAGCGGAACACCGGATAGCCGATGGCCTGCATGCGGGTTTCGTTTTCCTTGATGGCCTGTATGACCCTGCCGAAGCGCGAATTGACGAGATGATGCAGCAGGAACAAGGCTACGACCAGGATGGCCAGCACCACATAGTAGAACGCCGAGTCCGAGCCAAGATCCACCCACATGGTCGAGCGCTGTGGCAGGCTCAGGCCGTCGTCGCCGCCGTAGGTGCTGAGCGAGACGAAAATGTAGTAGATCATCTGGGCGAAGGCCAGCGTGATCATGATGAAATAGACCCCTTTGGTGCGCAGGCACATGAGGCCGATGCCGCAGGCCAGCAGCGCGCCCGCCGCAATGGCCGCGGGCCAGCTGATCCAGGCCGGCATGATGTTGTAGTACATGAGTATGGCCACGGTATAGGCGCCGGTGCCGAAATAGGCGGCGTGCCCCATGCTGATCATGCCGCCGAATCCGACCAGCAGGTTCAGGCTGGTGGCGACCAGGGCGTAGATGAGCAGCCTGCTGGCAAACCCGATGTAGTATTCCAGCCCGAGGTGTTGCGCCGCGAGCGGAAATGCCAGCAGAACGGCCAGGAGCGGCAGGGTCCAGAAGGGAGAAAGGCGGTGGTGCAGGGTGCTATCGGTAAGTCTCATCAGCTTTGTGCGGGGAAAAGGCCTTCGGGCTTGAAGAACAGGACGCCGGCCATCAGGACGTAGATAAGAATGGATGCGAGCGCCGGCCCCAGGTTGGAGGCCACGTCGGCGGGCAGGAAGCTGCGGAACAGCGTGGGCAGCAGTGTGCGGCTGACGGTATCGACGCAGCCGACCAGGATGGAGCCGATGAGGGCGCCGCGTATGGAGCCGATGCCGCCCACGACAATGACGACGAAAGCCAGGATGAGTATGCTTTCGCCCATGCCCACCTGCACGGACAATATGCTGCCCAGCAAAGCGCCGGCCACGGCGCACAGGGCCGCCCCGACGCCGAATACCAGGGTGAAGATGAGCTTGATGTTGGCGCCCATGGCCGTGGCCATTTCGCGGTTCGAGGCGCCGGCCCGCACCAGCATGCCGATGCGTGTCTTGGTGACGACAAGGTACATGAGCAGGGCGATGACCAGGCCCACGGCGATGATGAACAGCCTGAACGACGAGTAGTCGAAGCCCTGCCATAGCTGGATGGGCCTGGAGATGAGTTCGGGCGTGGACAGCCGCAAGGGCTGCTCGCCCCAGACGATGCGCGCGCCTTCATTGAATATGAGGATGAGGGCGAACGTGGCCAACACCTGCGACATGTGGTTGCGCTGGTAGAGCCGGCGGAACACGAGGATTTCCAGGATGACGCCCACGATCATGGTGGCGCCGATGGAAAGCAGCAGACCCAGCCAGAACGAGCCGGTCAGCAAGGTAAAGGAAGCCGCGAAGTAGGCGCCCAGCATGTACAGCGAACCATGCGCCAGATTGATGAAGTCCATGATGCCGAATACCAGCGTCAGGCCGGCGGCCAGCAAAAACAGCATCAATCCGAATTGCAATCCGTTGAGGACGAGATTGACGAGCAGGGTAAGGTCCATGCATGGGTCTCCGGCCGCGCGCCGGCGATTCGGCGTAGTGTTTATGGCAGCGGCTTATTGTTTTAGGTATAAAACTTTTAGATGCTAAAGATATAGGAAGCCTGGCGGCCTAGCAATACAGAAAAACACTAACTCATGGTCGGCGTCCAGAGAGTCGGCGCATCGCGGCCTCGCTGTTTGCCGGAGGGAGCCAGAGATTGCTATAGTGCGCATGCCTCGAATCTTTCTTCTTCATTTATCGGATCATGCTCAAAATCTATCACAATCCCCGCTGCGGAACTTCGCGCACCACGTTGCAGATTCTGGAAGAGCGCGGGCTGAAGCCCGAAATCATCGAATATCTCAAAACCCCTCCAAGCCGCGACGAGTTGGTCGCCCTCATCAAGGATGCGGGGCTGACCGTGCGCGGAGCGATGCGCAGCAAAGAGGCGATCTATCAGGAATTGGGGCTCGACGACGAGACCCTGAACGACGATCAACTGATCGATGCCATCGTGGCGCATCCCATCCTGATGAACAGGCCCTTTGTCGTCACCGACAAGGGCGTGCGGCTTTGCCGCCCGGCCAACGAGGTCGACGCCATTCTTTGATGCCGCGCTTCCGCAAAAGCGCCCGGGTGCGCCGGGACGGATCCGCCAGGCGGGTATATTCACACGGCTCCATAATGGGAGTATAATTTGTCCATAATTGGAGTATCCATTATGGAACTTGCCTATACCTATCCAGTCAGCCGCTTCGAGCCCGCCACCGTCGTCGACTTGAACTCCCGCGCGGCGCGCGAGCGCCTGTCCAAGTCCGCGCTGAAGGGTTTCTTCAAGCTGGCGCAGGCCTGGGGCCTGCGCGACGAAGAAGCCTGCGTGCTGCTTGGTGGCATTTCCAGCAGCGCGTTTTACGAGTGGAAGAAAAAGCCCGGACGCCTGCTCGAGGTGGATCGCATCACGCGGGTTTCCTATTTGCTCGGAATCTACAAAGCCCTGCATATTCTGTATGGCGACGACCTGGCCGATCGCTGGGTCAAGCTGCCCAACAGCAATGTCATTTTCTCGGGCCGCACGCCGCTCGAGTACATGCAGGAGGGTGGGCTGCTGGCCATGCAAACCGTGCGCAGGCTGCTCGATGCGCGGCGGGGCGGGGTTTGATGAGGGCTGCGGCTGAACCGCCTTTGTCGTTATTGCGGCAATTCGACACCTACCGGCTGCTGCCTTCGCGATTCGCCGATCTCGAGGATTCCGTCCTGGCGCCGCTGTCCGACAACGACGCGCATCTCAAAGACTTGTTCGATCTGGACAACGCTACCAATCATCGTCTCATGGGCGAGCGCGGAGGGCTGGCGGGAATCGGCGTCGACGAACTGGTGTTCGGCGTTCCCTGTTTCCGCATCGTCAATGCCGCCTATACCTATCCGCGCCCCGAAGGCAGCCGGTTCAACGGCGGTGACCGGGGCGCCTGGTATTGCGCCTTCGACCTCGACACCGCCATGGCGGAAATCGTCTTTCATAAATCGGTCGAATATTCCGAGATCGGCTATTTCCAGGACAGCGTGGCCTACCAGGCATTTCTGGCCGACTTTTCCAGCCAGTTCCACGATCTTCGCAATGCGCCGCGGTTTGCGGGCTGCCTGTCGCCCGACAGCTATATTGCATCCCAGGCCCTGGCCGAGCGGCTTCTGGAGGCGGGCTCCATGGGCATCGTCTATCCCAGCGTGCGCCGTCAGGGCGGCGTCAATCTGGCCTGTTTTCGGCCCGCATTGGTGAACAACGTCCGCCGCGGCGCGACATTTCAACTGACTTGGTCGGGGTCGCCCGTACCGGCGGTTTCAACCTTGAGCTAAAGGATATTCGTGAACTCGCGGTCTTGTCTGAAAGCGGCGGTGCGCTGTGCGTTGTTGTGGGTATTGGCATTGCCGGGCGCATGGGCCGGACCCACGCTGGCCGAATGCCACGGCATGAAAAACCTGATCTTCGTTGCGCACCAGGACGACGATCTGTTGTTCATGAATCCCGACATCGATCAGACCATCGATGCCGGCGGCTGCGTGGAAACGGTTTACCTTACTGCCGCCGAGCGGGGCGAGGGCATGGGCTACATGCTGGGCCGCGCGCGGGGCGTGCGCGCCGCCTATGCCGTCATGGCCGACGACAGCGACAACTGGACCGAATCCGTCGTGAAATACGGCGGCCGGCACCAGGCCCGGTTCTCGCTCAATGCCAATCCCAAAGTCGTCCTGATCCACATGCGCCTTGAAGACCCCTGGCTGGGCAAGGGCTGGGGCAGCCTGACGCCGCTGAGCCGCGTCGAGTCCGTCAAGGGAACCAGCGCCAAGGCCCTGGGCCCCTACAACGAAAGCTATACGCGCGCCGATCTGGTGGCCGCCCTGGCCGCCATGATCGCCGACTTCCAGCCGACCATCATCCGGCATATGGACGATTCGATTGCCATACCGTATACGTCGCTTTGCTGGCGCTGCATCGGCCACGATCATCCCGACCATATCGCCAGCGCGAAACTGGTGCGCGACGCCATGCTGCTGGCGCCGGGCAACTACGATGAAGCGGCCTACGTCGACTACCCGACGCAAGAGCGGGGGGCCAACCTGACCACGGCGGAAATCGCGTCCAAGGTCGCGGCGTTCAAGCGTTATGCCCAGGACGATTACCAATACTGTCCAGAACCCGCCGTATGCAAAGAGCCGCTGGGAACCGCGGCGTCCTGGGTGCAGCGCACCTACTATGTGGTACGTCACGATGTGCCGCCGGCTCTGGCGGGAACGGGGCACGGCAGCTACCTGTTGTTTACGACGGGCGAGCAGAACAGCGCCGCCAATGTGCTGCTGGGCCGCGATCCTCGCTGGGAGCCTTTGGGCGGACGCACCGCCGATGGCGTGGTGGCGTTCAACTGGGCCGATGGCGCGGCGGGGATCATGACGCGCGATGCGACGGGCCAGCTATGGATAAAAAGCCGGCAGGCGGGGCCGGAGTGGCTGGCCTGGCGGCTGGTGCCGGGGATGCGAAGCCTCCACTTGCCCCGGGTGCTGGCCCAAAGCGACGGCAAGCCGGCATTCCTGATTCTGGGCGACGATGACCGCTTGCGTTATTGCCCGGGCATTGCTCACGATGGGCATCTCGGCCTGCCGTGCTCGGTCTTGCCCGTCCTGGCCGGCATGCTGCGTGGGCCGGCTTTCGCCCTGACCGGCGACGGCCGGGCCGCGGTGTTTGCCGGCGATCGGGCCGGCCGGCTTTGGATCACCACCCAAAACGCAAGCAACCCCGATGCGTGGGAAGCCTGGCGCAAGCTGCCTCTGGCTCGCTCTGCGGGAGGGTTGGCCGCCATGCGCAACGCCAAGGGAGCCATCGAGCTGTATTGGCGGGATCTGCGCTCCGGCGACATGATGCGCATGGTTCGCGAACCGGGCCTGCGTGGGCGTTTCCGATGGGGTGTGCCGCAGAACCTGGGATTCAGCTACGTGGGGCGTCCCGCCATCGGACTCAATGAGTATGGGCGGGTTGCGGTTGCGGCCCTGGAACGGGTGGGCGGTTCACTGATCCTGTACGAAGCGCAAGGCGTGACGACGGTGGGCGTCAACGCGAAGTCGGCGCCCGCTTTGCGCACGGTCGATGGGCAACTGATTCTGGTTTCGCGCAGCAGCGATGTCAGCCAGACGTACTGGCTATGGAAACGTGTGAGCGGAGTCTGGACGCCGCCCCGGCTTTTGGCCGCGCCGCCGGGCACGGGCGGCGAGTCCTATACCGAACCCGTCCCGGCCCCGGCGCCGGGTACCGCCAAGCCCCCACTGCAAAACGCAACGCTGCCTGTCGGCTGGAAACCCGAGGCTGGCGGAACGGCCGGCGGTTCCCTGGCGGCGCCGCCGGCGGCGAGTTCCGTGCAACCCAGCTAGACCCGCACGAGTCTCCTTTGGGAGGCGGCTGGTCGCAATCTGGTTCGGCTATGGTTTGTCTGCCTTTCGCTTGTCTTCCTTCAGCCTGGCCCGGCCTTCGTCCAATTGCCTGAGGCGGGTTTCGTCCAGCGAAGGGTAGGCAAGCCGCAGTTCCTTGAGCGTGTCGATGATGATTTCCGAGACGATCAAGCGCATCGTGTTTTTATCGTCGGCGGGAATGACATGCCAGGGGGCTTCGGACGTGCTGGTGGCGTTCAGGCATTTTTCGTAGGCGGCCATGTAGTCCGGCCAGAACCGGCGTTCGTCCAGGTCGCCGAGGTTGAATTTCCAGTTTTTTTCGGGAACCTCCACGCGCTCCAGGAGCCGCTTTCTTTGTTCTTCCTCGGAAACGTGCAGAAAGAACTTGACGATGCGGGTACCGTTGCGGGCCAGATGGCTTTCCAGTTCGTTGATGGATCGATAGCGCTGTTCCCAGATGGATTCGTCCTTGGCCAGGGCATCGGGTATGTTCTGGGCCAGGAGCAGGGCGGGGTGGACGCGCGCAATCAGAACTTCTTCATAGTATGAGCGGTTGAAAATGCCGATCATGCCGCGCTCGGGCAGCCGCTGGACCGCGCGCCATAAAAAATCGTGCCTGAGTTCGAGCGCGGTCGGCTGCTTGAAGCTGGAAACCTGGCAGCCCTGTGGGTTGATGCCCGACATGACCGCCTTGATGGTGCTGTCCTTGCCGGCCGCATCCATGGCCTGGAAAATGATCAGAATGGCGTACTGGCCCGAGGCGTAGAGTTTCTCCTGAAGCTCGCCAAGCGTTTCAACCTGCTCGCGCAAGCTCTGGCTGTAGTCGTCTTTTGATTTGTAGAGCGGCTTGATTCCGGTCGGGGCTTCGTCCAGCCGAATCGTTTTGTGCTCGTGCACTCGGTAGTCGTCGAGATCGATTTTCATAAGGCTCCGTTTGCTTGAGTTCCTGGCGTGGGCGCTGCATTACGGCGTGGGCGAATACGGTGCGGCGGGAGTGAACCATACGACGACGCTGCCCTGAACGAATACGGGAGCGGGCAGGGGATCGCCGCCTTGCGCGACGTGGACGAGGTACATGGGCTTGTCGGCGCTCAGCCCGTTGAAGGCATTGGTATTGATGGCGTTGCCCTTGAGGGCGACGCATCTTGCCGTGCCGTTCCAGCACAAGCGGGTTTGCACGACGCTGCGGGACGCGTACGAAATGCTGGCGTGCACGCGGCTTATGGTCGCGGAGCTTGCAGGGCGCGCCGAGGCGTCGGCGGGAAAGTATTCAACGGCCATGTCGGCGCCGCCGCGGCTGATGGCCGGACTGACGCGTGTTGTGCTCCACGAGGCGGATCCTGCCTTGCTTGCGGGCGCAAACGCCAGCAGTACCGGCAAGGCCAGCAGGCAAAAGGCGGATCGCGCGGTGATCGGCATGACTTTCATGTGGTTCCGTGGTGGCGGGATGGAGAGGGCAGCGTTTTGCGGCTTGCTTCGAAGCTATTTCGCTTCGAATGTTTCCACCGCCCGCGCTTGCGGGCAGTTATAGTATATGAAGTCTTGTTCACTTCGATGATTTTCATGCAGAAATCCACTGCCGCCTCCCGGTTTGCACCCTCCCACCAGTTTCACGAAGGCAACCCGCTGGCCGAGCGCAATGCCTTGCGCGTGATGATACTGACCCTTGTCATGATGGTCTTCGAAATCGCCGGCGGCTGGTATTACAACTCGATGGCCTTGCTGGCCGACGGCTGGCACATGAGTTCCCATGCTTTGGCGCTGGGCCTGGCCGTTACCGCCTATGCGTATGCGCGCAAGCTGGCGTCCGACCAGCGCTTTGCCTTCGGCACCTGGAAGATCGAAGTGCTTGGGGGCTATACCAGCGCGCTCATGCTGGTGCTGATTGCCGGCCTGATGGTCTACGAGTCGGGCGAGCGGCTGCTCAGCCCCAGCCCCATCTATTATGATCAGGCCATCCTGATCGCGGTGGTCGGCTTGCTGGTGAACCTGCTCTCGGTGTGGATGCTGGGCCTGGACGGCGCGGGGCACGCTCATCATGGCCACTCGCACAATCACTCGCATGGCCGGGCAACCGAGCCGGATCATACGCATGCGCATGAGCATGCCAACGACCACGTCCATGCGCACGGCGCTTGCGCGCAGGGGGCCCTTGGCAGCGGAGCGGCGCGGGCGGCATCAGCCCCGAGCGGCGCCGAGGCGGGAACACGGCCGCGCGGGCCGGATCACCAGGACTTGAACATGCGTTCGGCCTATGTGCACGTTCTGACCGATGCCGCGACGTCGGTGCTTGCCATTGTCGCCTTGCTGGGCGGCCGCTTTCTTGGGCTGGGCTGGCTGGATCCCGTCATGGGGCTGGCTGGCGCCGTGGTTGTCCTGGTCTGGGCCGTCGGCTTGCTGCGGGAATCGGGCGGCATTTTGCTGGACGCGGAAATGAACGCGCCCATTGTGCATAAAATACGCGAAATCATTGCCGCCGTACCCATCGACGCCGAGGTCTACGACCTGCACGTATGGCGGGTCGGCAAAGGAAAATACGCCTGCATCGTCGGCGTCGCCACCGATGCCGACGTCACCCCCGAGTATTTCAGGCACAGGCTCGAGGCGAACAGCGAATTGGCCCACATCACGGTGGAAATCAACAGGCTTGCCGCCGAAGCCTGAAGGCCGGCCGTTTACTTTTTGCGTATCGACATGAACTCCGACGACTCTTGCGTCCTGCTTTTTTCGTATGGCACTTTGCAGTTGGAAAGCGTCCAGCTTGCCTCTTTCGGCCGCCTGCTGCATGGGCAGCGCGACAGCATGCCTGGCTATAAAAGCGTTTTCATAGAAATCACCGATCCAGACGTCATCGCCAAGAGCGGCACGAACCGGCACCCCATGGTCATCCCCAGCCATGACCAGGACGACGAGGTGGACGGGCAGTTGTTCCGCATTACGCCGCAAGAACTGGCCGCGGCGGATGCCTACGAGGTGGGTGATTATCAGCGGGTCGAAGTCGCGCTGAAGTCGGGCAAGCGGGCCTGGGTGTACGTGCAGGCCGGCCAGGGCCCGAACGGGTAGAAGCTATTCCACGCCCATCAGTCTGGCCATGCGCGCGCGCCATTGGCTGCGCGGCTGGAATCCGGGCAGTTTGCGGGCATGGGCCTCGACGGCTTTCATGAGTTCGTCGTCGGACAGGCTGAAATCGACCGGCACGCGCATGGGCTGATCCACATACCACGGGGTGTCGATGAACAGCTCGAGCCGATTGCCTTCGGGATCGCGGAAATACACGGAAACGGCGTTGCCGTGCGTGACCGGATGGATATCGCTGGCTTCGGTGGCAGGCAGCCTGGCGTACAGGTTTTTGAGGGTTGCCAGGCTGTCGGCCCGCAGCGAAATCTGGTTGATGATATTGAAGGACAGGTTGTCGGGCCGGCCTGTCGCCAGAACGATTTGGTGGTGTTCGTCGGGGTCGCGGCTAAGGAATACCAGGTTGAAATCGCCGTTGGGCCCAGGCAGCGTGCCGCGATCCGTGACGAAGAAGCCCAGCAGGTCGTGATAGAAATGCTCCATCTTTTTGATATCCTGCACGTAAAAGCCAACGTGGCTGAAGGACAGTCCTTGTCGCATAGCGGTCTCCGCATTTATCATTTATCAATATTATCCTATTTTTATAAAATAGATCCAGCGATAAATTTTCATAAATTATCGTATAATGATATTTAAGGAAAATTTGAACAAGCCGCCGCCGCGGCGCAGCTTGCCGAGTCCCGCCCGATTTGTTCAGAAGTTTCCCAGGTAATTCCAAAAACAAGGAGACTGGCATGTTGGACGTAGCAATCATCGGTTTGGGTCCGGTCGGAGCCACTCTGGCTAATTTGCTGGGCAAGCTGGGGCTGTCCGTGGTTGCCTTCGACCGCGCGACGGAAATCTTTCCGCTGCCGCGGGCCGTGCATTTCGACGGTGAAACCATGCGTGTTTTCCAGGAAGCAGGCATCACCCCGCAGTTGCTGGATTATTGCCATGTGTCGCCGGGCATGAAGTTCGTGGATCCTGGCGGAAAGCTGCTGGTCGACTGGCCCAGGCCGATGGAGGTCGGCTCGCAGGGCTGGCATCCCAGCTACCGCTTTCATCAGCCCGACCTCGAACGCCTGTTGCGCGAACGGCTGCGCGACAGGCCCGGCGTGCAGGTCAAGCTGGGCTGCGACGTCTATGCCGTGGACGAGCACGACACCCACCTTACCCTGCGCTATGAAGACGTCGCCAGCGGCGGGCTTGCCAGCCTGGATGCCCGCTTTGTGGTGGGGTGCGACGGCGCGCGCTCCCTCGTGCGGCGGCTTATCGGATCCGAGCTCGAAGATCTGGGCCTGCACGAAAAATGGCTGGTGTTCGACGCCATTCTCAAAGGTTCGTGGTCGAGGTCGCTGGGCGATTTCAGCATACAGTTCTGCAATCCCCAGCGCCCCGCCACCTACGTCCGTGGGGTAGGAAACCGCAGGCGCTGGGAAATCATGCTGATGCCCGGCGACAACGTGGCCGAAATCTCGCGTACCGAAAACATCTGGCCCCTGGTCGAGTCATGGATCTCGCCCGACGAAGCCGACATCGAACGCGGCGCCGTGTATACCTTCCACTCCGTGATCGCCCGGCAATGGCGCAAGGGCCGCATGCTGCTGGCGGGGGATGCCGCGCATCAAACCCCGCCGTTTCTGGGGCAGGGCATGTGCGCGGGAATCCGCGACGCCGCCAACCTGGCCTGGAAGCTGCAGGCCGTCGTCTCGGGCCGTTGCGCTTCCAGCCTGCTCGATACCTATCAAGGGGAACGACACCCGCATGTCGACGAATACATCAGGCTGGCCGTCCGGCTGGGCAGGCTCATCCAGGCGACCGGCGACGCGCAGGTGCGCGAGCGCGACCAGCAGTTCGCGCAAGGCCCTGAGCTCATGCGCAGCATTACCCCTGTATTGGGCGCCAGTGCCTTGAACGATGGGCAGGGCGGGGCGGGCACGCTTTCGTGGCAGCCTTTGCTGCGGGACGGAAGCTATATGGACGACAACGTAGGGATGAATTTTTACGTGGTGGCCCGGCCGGGCCTGATCGACGACGAACTCAAGGCGGTGTGCGCGGCGTCTGCGGTAAAGCCCGTACTGGTGCCGGCGGACGAGCCGGCCATTGCCGACTGGCTGGATGCTCTGGGCGCCGGCATGGTGGCTGTCCGCCCCGACCGCTATTTGCTGGGCACCGCCAATACGCCGCAGGAACTCCAGGGTTTATGGGCCAGGCTGGCGCACGTTGTGGCTTAGCTGGCGGGCGGTCGACGTCAGCAGCTCGAGCAGCTTGTCGTAGTTCATGAACTCGATCCGGCGGGCCGGAATCACCAGCGCCAGGGCGCCGACGGCCTGCGGCCCGTCGTCGAAAAACGGCACGGCGATGGCGCCGACGCTGGGTTCGAGTTCACCCTTCGATAAATAATGCCCGGCCTTGCGGGTTTTTTGCAGTGTTTCCCAGAAGATTTCCCAAGTGGCCGACAACGGAAACCCGGCCAGTTCCTGGGCGTGGTTTTCGTACAGGCGCTTGAGCCTGGCCTTGGGCAGGGTGGCCAGAATGACCTTGGGTGCCGCGCCAAGAAACAGCGGCCTGGAGCGTCCGCGTCCGTAGGCCAGGCGCAGGCTGTTCGGCCCGGACTCCCGATGGGTATCGATGATTTCCTCGTCGAACAGACGGGTCATGACGCAGTCGCAGTCGGTTTGTTCGGCCAGGGCGCTCATGAGCGGCTGGCCCGCGGTGTAGTAGAGGTCGGTGGTGCGCAGTTGATAGTCCAGCGTAATGATGCGCGGGCCCAGCGTGTAGTGGCCGTTGCCCAGGCGCAGCAGCAGCCCCGCGCCCACCAGTTCCCGAAGATAGCGATAGCTCGTGGGGGCCGAGCAGCCGATTTCGTCGGAAATGCCTTCGGCCGACCAAAGCGGCGCCTCGACGGTGAACAGATCGAGAATGGACAGCATTTTGGCGAGACTGGACATAAAGGCCCTCAAGGAATGCAAGCGCTTTCGGAGCGCGCCTTTCACATGGCGATAGTCCGGAGATTGTAGCCGGACTTATACCTGTTTGATTCTCGTCTTATATTATTTTTCAGGTGATTTTCCGATTGATTTTTTATAATTTCAATTATATTATCAAATTGTGATAATAAAATGACTTATAAGAGCGCCAGGCAGCACGCCGCTCAATGAATTTCTACCTCAACGGAGACAAAGCATGCAACATTTCAGGCTCAAATACCTGGCCGCCGCAAGTCTGCTGGCCTGCGCGGCATCGGCCCAGGCCGACATCAATATCGGCGTCATTCTGTCGACCACCGGCCCGGCGGCTTCGCTGGGTATTTTCGAGAAGAACGGCGTATTGCTTGGCCCTACCGAGGTGGCGGGCCAAAAAATCAACTATCTGTTCTTCGACGATGGCAGCGACGCCACCACGGCGGTCAAAAACGCCCGCCGCCTGATCACCGACGACAAGGTCGATGCCATCATCGGGCCTACCGTCACCCCCGCGGCCATGGCGCTCATTCCCGTCGTCGCCGAAGGCAAGACGCCCAATATCACCCAGGGGCCCACCAACTCGCTGGTTCAGCCCATGGACGCTCAGCGGCACTGGGTATTCAAAACCACCACCAACGACGAGCACGAAGCCAATCCGCTTTTTGCGCAGATGGCGCATACCCATGTCAAGAAGCTGGCTTTCATCGGCTTTTCGGACGGCTATGGCGACCAATGGGAAAAACTCACGCGCCGCTATCTGAGCTCGCCTGACAGCCCGGCCAAGGGCATCGAACTGGTCGCGGCCGAGCGCTATGCCCGCCCCGATACCTCGGTGACCTCGCAGGTTCTGAAAATGCTGTCCAAGAATCCCGATGCCGTCCTGATCGCCGGATCGGGCGGCGGGGCGGCCACACCGGTTCTCGAGCTGCGCAAGCGCGGCTATAAAAAAGACATCTACGTCACGCTGGGCGCCACTTTCGGCGATTTCCTCAAGATATCGGGAGCCGACGCCGAAGGCATCTACGCGCCGTTCGCGGCCGTCATGGGTGTAAATCAGGTTCCCGATTCGTATACGGCCAAAAAGGGCGTCGAAAAATTCGTCGCGCTCTACGACGGCAAATACGGCAAAGGCACATCCAATATCTTCGCGGCCGGAGGCTGGGACGCCACCCAGCTCATCGCCGAAGCCGCTCCTGTCGCGCTGAAAAAAGCCAAGCCCGGCACGCCCGAATTCCGGGCCGCTCTGAGGGACGCGATTGAAAGCATACATAACTACGACGGCGCGCGCGGCCGCTACAGCATGACGCCGCAAGACCATGCCGGCCTGGATTCCAGCGCCCTGATGCTGGGGCAGATGCAAAAAGGACACTGGACCTACGTGAAGCCGTAAAGGCCGCCACCCTATTGCCGCTCGTGCACGCCGATCCAATCGAGACGAAGTGTTACAAGCCCTTCAGGTCTTATCGCCGCCGGTCCCAGACTATTCGGCACGATAAGGTCAAAATGGCTTCCAGTTTCAGAAAATTACAGCGCTTGACTTGTTTCGGGAAGTTTTCATAATGAATTTCAAGCCTGTTGCAATGGCGGGCTTTACACACAGAAAACCGTTCAATTCCTGGAAAAAAGGAGAATGCACATGTTGCGTTACGCGGTCATCTTTTTTGTTATCGCAATCATTGCCGCTGTGTTCGGCTTTACAGGCATCGCTGCCGGGGCTGCGGAAATTGCCAAGATTCTGTTCGTCGTCTTCCTGGTTATTTTCATTATTACGCTTTTGCTGGGTGTGTTGAAAAAGTAGCGTTGCCGCTCGCAGTCAAACCCGAAATGACGGTTGAGCAACCGTATTGCAGGCCCATTGGTTCTTGGCGGCGGTATACTTTGCGCCATGAAAAAGCTAGTTCAAACCCGTCATATAGAAACCGTCTCGGTTCGGATAACCGGCCGGGTGCAAGGTGTCGGCTTCCGGGCGGCCACCGTGCGCCAGGCCCACTCCATGGGCATTACGGGCTGGGTGCGCAACAACGACGACAATTCCGTCGAGGCGCTGCTGCAGGGCCCGCACGACCAGGTCGATCGCATGCTATCCTGGCTGCTGTCGGGGCCGCCGGCCGCGAGGGTGGCCGAGGTACAAAGCACGGAAGTTCTTACCGAAAGGCATTTCGACCGCTTCGAACAAATCTGAATCAAGCCGCAGTCTGTGCCGCAATGGCTAGAGTGGCGTTCATGAACCGTGCCCGGCGTCACCGGGACTATCCCGCCGGGGTTGCCGCGCAAGGCCCGGAATCAAAACAGCGAGAGAAAAAATGGGCTTGTTGGTCAACGGCAAATGGGTGGATCAGTGGTACGACACCTCGAAAAGCGGCGGAAAGTTCATTCGCAGCGATGCCCAGTTCCGTAATTGGATCACGCCGGACGGCAGCGCCGGGCCAAGCGGCGATGCGGGCTTCGCCGCCGAGCCGGGCCGCTATCATTTGTACGTTTCATGGGCCTGCCCCTGGGCGCACCGCACCTTGATATTGCGCAGGCTCAAGGGGCTGGAAAACATCATAGGGGTTTCGGCGGTCAATCCGTACATGGGCGATCACGGCTGGACATTCGACCCCGCGTCCGGCGTCATCGCCGATCCCGTGGCCAATGCCCGCTACCTTTACGAAGTCTATTGCCGGGCCGTGCCCGACTACAGCGGCCGCGTCACGGTGCCTCTGCTGTGGGACTTGAAGAGCGAAACCATCGTCAACAACGAATCGTCGGAAATCATCCGGATGCTGAACAGCGCCTTCGACGGGGTAGGCGCCGCGCCCGGCGACTATGCGCCCAGCGCCTTGCTGGCGCAGATCGACGCCGTCAATGCCCGCGTTTATGACGCCATCAACAACGGCGTGTACAAGGCGGGCTTCGCAACGGATCAAAACGTGTACGAGGGCGAAGTCGCCAGTTTGTTCGGCGCGCTGGACGAAATCGAAGAGCGGCTGGCCACGAGCCGCTACCTGGTGGGCGGGCGCGTCACCGAAGCCGACTGGCGCCTGTTCACGACATTGATACGCTTCGATGCGGTTTACTACAGCCATTTCAAGTGCAATATCCGGCGCATTGCGGACTACCCGAACCTGGGCGGTTATTTGCGCGAGCTGTATCAGTGGCCGGGGGTCGCTGGAACGGTAAACTTCCAGCACATCAAGCAGCACTACTATCGCAGCCACCCGACCATCAACCCCAATGGCATCGTGCCGCTGGGGCCTGTGTTGGATCTGGACGCCCCGCATGGGCGCGGGCATCTGGCCTAGGAGCTATTAGCAGGCCCTGGGGCGCCATGCTCTTTTCTTATCGCCGTCGGCCCGAGCCTTTGGCGCGCAGGCTGGCCAGTTCTTGTTCAAGCTGCGACACGCGTTGCAGCAGATTCAAGGCCAGGGCCAGGCCGTTGGGATTGAGTTCGAAATCGTCGCGCAGGCGGCGCGCGGTACGGGCCACGACGACGCAGTCGGCGCGAAAAAAGTAATTGCCCGGATCGGCGTTGGCGGGTTCGAGGATGCCGGTTTCCACCAGATCCATGATGTCCTGCTCGGCCAGTCCCGACACTTCGACGATATGAGCCAGAGAACAGATGTCCGAGTCGTTGAGCCAGACGCTTTCGGTCAGGGACAGGGTGGTCGTGGTTGGGGTCATGATTATGCTCCTGCGTTGGCTTGCGCGCGCGGCTTGAAGCTGGAGGCGGCGGCAAGCTGGCCATAGAGTTCGCGCTCACGCTCGGTCGTGGTCTTGGGCACTTCGATGTGCACGATGGCATACAGGTCGCCCTGGACGTCGCCGCTTGTCGGCAGGCCGCGCCTGGACAGGCGCAGCTTGCGCCCGGCGACGGTGTTTGGCGGGATGGTCATTTCGACCGCGCCGCCCAAAGTGGGAAGCTCGACCGAGGCGCCGAGCACGGCTTCCCAGGGGGCCAGAGGCAGTTCCATGTACAGGTCGCGGCCGTCGACACGATAAAGCGAGTGAGGCTGGACTTTCATGATCAGGTATAGATCGCCCGGCTTTCCGCCGTTCAAGCCTGTGCCGCCCTTGCCCGGCAGGCGCAGGCGCTGGCCGTCGGAGGCTCCTTTGGGGATGTTGACCCGGAAAGTATGCGGCACGCGATGCAGCAGCCCCTGTTTATCGTACTCAGGCACGGCGATGCTGATTTCCGTTTCGGCGCCTGTATAGACTTGCTCCAGCGTAACGGGCAGGGAAACTTCGAAATCCTGGCCATGGACGGGCCGCTGCGCGCGGTGCTGCTGCTCGGATCGCTGGGCCTGCGCGAACGCCGCCAGCAGGTCGGCAAGGTCGACGTCGGAAAAGCCGGCGGCGGATTCATGGAACTGTTCCTGCCATTGATGCGGCGGCACGAATTCCTCGCCTTGGCTGTAAGCGCCCAGGTTGTCGTAGGCGGCGCGTTTTTCGGGATCTTTGAGTGTTGCGTAGGCCTCGGCGGCTTGCTTGAATTTTTCTTCGGCCCCGGCCTCTTTGGAGACGTCGGGGTGGTATTTATGGGCCATTTGGCGATAGGCCTTTTTTATGTCGGCCTGGGAAGCATTGCGCTCCAGGCCGAGCACTTTGTAGTAATCAACGTATTTCATTGAAACTCGCAAAAAGGTTGACGTATGGCGGGCCCGGCAGCCGTTCGGGGCGCGAAAACCCTGTTTGAAAAATCCAGGCACGTAAAAATTATGACCCCGGACGCAAAACAAGACAAGCCGGGCGAGAGCGCCGCGATGGCTGATGGCCCGCCCGCTTTTTGTTCCAGCGTAGGTCGCGTCCCGCGGCCGTGGCCAGGCCTGCGCGGAGTCATTGGCGGCAGCCGGCTATGCGCCGGGCTTGCCGGAGTCTTCATGCAGCATGGCCTGGATGTCCGCCGCCAAAAGATCGTTCATGCGTTCGCTGCTTTCGCGGCTGGCAATGATGTACCGCTCTTCGTCTTTCCAAAGAGGGGCCAGCTTCTGGAACGCATTGGCGTCGTGCCTGCGGAACAAGTGTGCCGCGCGCTGGGCCTGGGAGTCCTTGAAGCCCAGCGACTTCAGCGCCTGGGCGCCCAATGCCAGGCTGGCTTCGAAGGTCTCCCGCTCGATGCCGTGCGCGCCCTTGTCCAGCAAGTGGTAGGCATGGCGCCTGTCGTAGGCGCGCGCCAGTATCTTCAGGTTCGGGAAGTGGCGGGCCGCTTCTTCGACCAAGGTTTCGGCCTGGTCCCTGTCGTCGATGGCCACGATGAGCAGCTTGGCGTCGGCGGCGCCCGAGGCCTTGAGCAGGTCGAGCCGGGTCGCGTCGCCGTAGTAGACCCTGCGCCCGAACCGCCGGACCAGTTCGACCTGCTCGGCGCTGGCGTCGAGCGTCGAGGTTTTGAAGCCGTTGACGATAAGAAGCCGCGCGGCGATTTGCCCGAAGCGCCCGAAGCCGGCGACGATGACATCGGGGCGGGTTTCGAAGGCTTCGTTTTCCGGTTCCGGCGCCGAAGAAAGGCTGTGCGAGCACCAGTGCTTGTAGGCGATGAGCGCCAGCGGCGTAAGCGCCATCGAGATGGCCACGGTTGCCGTGGCCAGAACGGCGGTCTGCTCCTGGATGATGCCGGCGGCCGAAACAATGCCCAGCATGACGAAGGCGAATTCGCTGCCTTGGGACAGCGCCGCCGCGGTCAGCGACGCCGATCGGCCGTCCATGCGGAATGCCCTGGCAACGGCGAACGCCACTACGAACTTGACGGCCATGAGGCCGGCGACCAGGGCGGCCAGCACGGCAAGATGGGCGGCGATGAACCCCAGGTTCAATCCCACTCCGACCGAGATGAAGAACAGCCCAAGCAGCAGTCCGCGGAAGGGTTCGATGTCGCTTTCGAGTTCGCGTCGGTATTCGCTGTCGGCAAGCACCACGCCGGCCAGGAACGCGCCCAGCGCGGACGACAGGCCGACGGCTTCCATGAGCAGGGTGACCGCGACCACCAGCAGCAGCGCGGACGCGGTGAAGATTTCGCGTGCGTGCGAGTTGGCGATGAAGCGGAAAACCGGCCGGGTCAGGTAGCGTCCCGCCACGACGATCACGGCCATTGCCGCGAGGACGGCCAGGGCATGCGCCCATGACGGCAGTCCGGCCAGCATGCCTTGGCCGCCGGGCGCCGCTGTGGAAAAAGCGCCGCCGGCGGCCAGCATGGGCAGGGCGGCGAACATGGGAATGGTGGATATGTCCTGGAACAGCAGGATGCCGAAGGTCGCCGTTCCGGCGGCCGTGTGTTGCAGCCCGCGTTCAGCAAAGGTTTGCAGCACCACTGCCGTGGACGACAACGCCAGGATGAAGCCCAGCGCCAGGGCGGCGCGCCATTCCAGCCCCAGCGCCATGACGGCGGCAGCCAGCGCCAGGCCGGTCGCCAGAACCTGGGCGCCGCCCAGCCCGAACAGCAGGCCGCGCATGGCCCAGAGCCGGGACGGACGAACCTCCATGCCGATGAGGAAAAGCATGATGACGACGCCGAATTCGGCGAAGTGCATGACGCCGGCGTGATTGCTGACCAGATGCAGCGTGAACGGACCGATGAGAACGCCGGCCAGCAGATAGCCCAGCACGGATCCCAGGCCGAATCGCCGGGCGATGGGAACGGCGACGACGCCGGCGCCAAGATAAACCACCGCCAATGGCAACAGGCTTGCGCCGTCCATATGTTGTATGCCTTTTAAAAAGAAAGAATGTTATATCCGGAGATACTTGTTCAGGAAGTCCAGCGTGCGCAGCCAGGCAAGCTTGGCGGCGGCTTCGTCGTAGCGCGGGGTGGTGTCGTTGTGGAAGCCGTGCTGGACGTTGGGATACATGTATTCTTTATAGACGATATGGTTGGCCTTGAGCGCTTTTTCGAATGCGGGCCATCCGGCGTCGATGGCTTCGTCCAGGCCGGCATAGTGGATGAGCAGCGGAGCCTTGATCTTCGAGGTGTCCTCGGCGCTGGGCTGGCGGCCGTAGAATGGAACGCCGGCGGCAAGGTCGGGCAATTTCGTTGCCAAGGTATTGACGACGCCTCCCCCCCAGCAAAAGCCCACTGCTCCGATTTTTCCGTTGCATTCGGGGCGTGTCTTCAGGAACTCGAATCCCGCGATGAAGTCCTGGATGCTTTTGGCGGGATCGAGTTCGGCGAACAACTTCCTGGCCTTGTCTTCGTCGCCGGGGTACCCGCCCAGGGGCGACAGGGCGTCGGGCGCGAAGGCCACGAAGCTTTCCAGGGCCAGGCGCCGCGCCACGTCTTCAATATAAGGGTTAAGCCCGCGGTTTTCATGGATGACGAGCACGCAGGGAAGCTTCTGGGCTTCGCCGGCGGGGCGGGCCATATAGCCGCGCATGGTGCCGGATCCGTGGGGGGAAGGGTAGTCCAGGTATTCCGACTGGACGCGAGGGTCGTTGGTGGGAACTTGTTGGGCCAGCGCGAAATCCGGCTGCAGGCTTTCAAGCATGGCCGCCGCGGTGACGCCGCCGATGGCGAACTTGGCCGCGCGCTCCAGGAATTCGCGGCGGTCTATCTGGCCGTGTACGTAGAAATCGAATAATTTCATGACTCCGGGGGGAAAATCACTGGCTTTCTTTCGTTCCACAGTCGGACTCCTTGGTGCGGGAAGGGGGCTGGCCGGGCCTTGGGGTTTTGCGCCGGGCAAAGATCCGAGGCAGCGCGGTGGATGAACCTGCAAGAGTGTCGCTTCCAAATTCTGAGCCAGAAACTGGAAAAAGTGAAGCGTTCCGGCCACAGGGCAGGAGCCCGCTTGACATTACCATGATTGGAAGCTCTAAAGTTTTGTCATGGAGTCGCCGATTCGCGGCAGCCACGTTTTCAAGGAGAGATCGATGACCACAGGCCAAAGTGCCACCGGCCGAGCCGGAGCTTCCGTTACGGCGGTTGACCTTGCCGTCGAAGGCATGAGCTGCGCGTCCTGCGTCGGACGCGTCGAGAAGGCGTTGTTGAACGTCCCGGGCGTAAGCCGGGCCGCGGTCAATCTTGCCACGGAGCGCGCGCAGGTGTTCGTGTCGGCCGGCGCCGTCGAGGCCGATCTCGTTCAGGCCGTGGCGAAGGCCGGCTACGAGGCCAGGATCATCGCCAAGGACGCCGGCGCCGACGATGCCGCGCCGGCCAGGCGTGCGGCCGAGCAAGCGGCGCTTGGGCGCGCGCTGTGGGTGGCGCTGGCATTCACGCTGCCGGTATTCGTGCTGGAAATGGGCGGACATATGGCGCCGGCCTTTCATCGCTGGGTGGATGCCGCTATTGGCATGCAAGTCAATTGGCGCATCCAGTTCGTCTTGACCAGTATTGTGCTGTTCGGGCCAGGGTGGCGGTTTTTCAAAAAAGGCATTCCCGCTTTGCTCCGGCTTGCGCCCGACATGAATTCGCTGGTGGCTTTGGGCGCGGCTGCCGCCTACGCCTATTCGGCGGTCGCCACCTTCGCGCCGGCCGTGCTTCCGCCGCAAACCGTGCATGTTTACTACGAAGCGGCGGCAGTCATCGTCACGCTCATCCTGCTTGGCCGACTTCTGGAGGCCAGGGCCAAGGGGCGCACTTCCGAGGCCATCAAGCGCCTGGTCGGGCTGCAGGCCAAATCCGCGCGGGTGATCCGCGACGGAAAGCCCATGGAAATCGCCGTCGATCAGGTGCAAAGCGGCGATATTGTCGAGCTGCGGCCCGGCGAACGTGTGCCGGTGGATGGCGTGGTGGTGGAGGGCGCCGGATTCGTCGATGAATCCATGATCAGCGGCGAGCCTGTGCCGGTGAAAAAGGCGGCCGGCGATCAACTGGTGGGGGGCACCGTCAACCAGAACGGCGCGCTTACCCTGTGCGCCACCAAGGTGGGCGCCGATACGGTGCTCGCTCAAATCATCCGCATGGTCGAACAGGCGCAAAGCGCCAAGCTGCCCATACAGGCGGCGGTCGACCGGATCACCATGTGGTTTGTGCCCGCCGTCATGGCGGTGGCGCTGTTGACTTTCCTGGTCTGGCTGGCGGTGGGGCCGGATCCGGCGCTGACCCTGGCGCTGGTCAATGCCGTGGCGGTGCTGATCATTGCCTGCCCATGCGCAATGGGCCTGGCCACGCCCACCGCCATCATGGTCGGGACGGGCAGGGCGGCGCAGATGGGCGTGCTGTTCCGCAAGGGCGAAGCCCTGCAATTGCTCCGGGACGCCAAGGTCGTCGCGGTGGACAAGACCGGCACGCTGACGAAGGGCCGGCCCGAGCTGACGGACTTGATCCTGGCCGATGGTTTTGATCGAGCCTCGGTCTTGTCGGGAATCGCGGCGGTCGAAGCCAGGTCGGAGCATCCCATCGCGCGGGCCCTGGTCGAAGCGGCCCATGCCGAAGGCCTGGTTCCGGGCCGCGTCGAACAATTCGAGTCGGTCACGGGCTTCGGCGTCGGCGCGCTGGTGGGCTCGGACCGCCTGCAGGTCGGCGCCGATCGTTATATGCAGAAACTGGGGCTGGACGTTTCCGTTTTCGCCGAGGCCGCGCGCCGTTTGGCCAGCGAAGGCAAGACGCCCTTGTATGCGGCGATGAACGGGCAACTCGCCGCCATAATCGCTGTTGCCGATCCCATCAAGGAAACCACCCCCCAGGCCATACGGACGCTGCATGAGCTTGGCCTGAAGGTGGCCATGGTTACCGGCGACAACCGGCGCACCGGACAAGCCATAGCCAGCCAGCTTGGCATCGACGAGGTGGTTGCCGAAGTGTTGCCCGACGGGAAAATCGCCGCGGTAAACCGCCTGAAGCAGGAACATGGCCTGCTTGCCTACGTGGGCGACGGCATCAACGACGCGCCGGCCCTGGCCCAGGCCGATGTCGGCCTGGCCATCGGCACGGGCACGGATATCGCCATCGAGGCGGCCGACGTGGTGCTGATGTCGGGCGACCTGCGGGGCGTGCCGAACGCCATTGCCCTGTCCAGGGCCACGCTGGCCAATATCCGGCAGAACCTGTTCTGGGCGTTTGCCTACAACGCGGCGCTCATCCCCATAGCGGCTGGGGTGCTCTATCCATGGAACGGGCCGCTGCTTTCACCCATGCTCGCAGCCGGTGCAATGGCGCTTTCCAGCGTTTTTGTACTGGGTAATGCCTTGCGGCTCAGGCGTTTTGTCCCGCCGTTCCCCCTCGGTGGCGCGAAAACCGCTCGGGCTTAAGGCTTGGACAGGCCGTCGAGAATGGGGCAGTCGGGACGGTTGTCACCCTGGCAGCAGGCGGCCAGATGCTCCAGTTGGTCGCGGATCGACTGCAGTTTCGAAATGTCTTCGTCCAGTTCCGCAATATATTGTTTCGCCAGCTTTTTTACATCGGCGCTTTTGCGGGTGTCGTTTTCCCACAGCCCGATGAGCGTCTTGATCCGCTCGAGGGAAAAGCCCAGGTCGCGCGATCGCTTGATGAACCGGAGAGTCTGCACGTCGCGATCCGCATATTGGCGGTACCCGGCATGGGTCCGGCTGGCTTTGCCGACCAGGCCTATACTTTCGTAATAGCGGATCATCTTGGATGTCACACCCGAAGCGGCGGCCGCCTGTCCGATATTCATTTTCGCTCTCCCGATGCATATGCCAGAAAATACTTGTTGACGTTACCATTGTAGGAAGGCCTACATTGAAGCCACAACTTTTTATTTGCGGAGAAAGCAATGCTTGAGTTCGAAGTGATGGACATGACCTGCGGTCATTGCGTAAGCGCTGTCACCAAGGCGGTCAAGGAGGCGGCTCCGGACGCGACGGTGGATATCGACCTGGAAAGCCATCGGGTTCGCGTCGAAGGGGCGGCGTCCAGCGCCGATGTCATTGCCGCCGCCATCCGCGAGGCAGGGTACACGCCTGTCGTCGGTGCGTAGCCGGCTTTGCCGCCGGACGAAAAACTGAAAAGGCATAGTCTGAAGCCCGGTTCGGGCAATCATGCATTTGCGTAGCCACGGCTTGGACTTATGCCGCGGCAATGCGGCTTCAGGCAACGAGGAGAATAAAATGCTTGCAACGCGCCATTTTTTTTACAATCATCAGCGCTTGCTTGTCGCTGTCGCGGCCGGCGTAATTGTCGCCCTGGCTTTCTTTTCCTCGCAGGAGACCATCGCCCATCAGATATTGGCCGGCTGGAATGTCATGGTGTGGCTCTATCTGGCATTGACTGGCTGGATGATGATGCGGGCCGACGCCCCCAGAGTCCGCAAGCTTGCCGCGCAAGAGGACAAGAGTTGGGCGGCGGTATTGGCGGTCATGTCGGTCGCTTGCATGGTAAGCCTTGGCGCCGTCATTCTCGAGCTGCCGGCCGCCCATGGTCTGTCCGCCGGCCAGCGCTTCTCGCATTACGTTTTTACCGCTGTCACCGTATTCGGCTCGTGGTGCCTGCTTGGCGTCCTGTTCACGCATCAGTATGCTCGGCTGTTTTATCGCTCGCAGCCTGAAAGGCGGCCCTTGCGCTTCCCCGACGACGAGCAGAAGCCCGACTATTGGGATTTCCTTTATTTTTCCTTCACCATAGTCGTGGCCGTCCAGACTTCGGATGTGGCCGTCATGGGCAACGGCACGCGCAAGGCGGTTCTGGCGCAGTCCGTGCTTTGCTTCCTGTTCAATGTGGCCATTGTCGGGCTGTCGATCAATATCGCGGCCAGCTTGCTTGGAGGATGACAGACGCGAGGCGGGCTGTACGCCGATGGCTTGTTCCTGCGTCTGCTGGCTTCAGACGGACGGGCCTGCCGGTTCGAAAATTTCCTTATACAAATCGGCTCCGTAGCTCGTTTGCTGAGGCTCTCCGGGTTTGACATGGAAAGTGCGGGTTCCATCTTCAAGGCGCTCGGCAAGAAGGTAAGCGGCCCGATCGACCGGCTGGGTGTACAGGCCGTGCGCGAATGCATATTGATGCGTCACGAAAAACACCTTTACGCCGCATTCCAGCAGGGCGTCGGTAATCGTCCTGGCGACCTCGGAGCCCTCCCGCTCGTTGGTCGAGGCAAAGGACTCGTTGAATAGGAGCAGGGCATCGGCAGAAACCAGGTCGACGATGGAACTCATGCGCTTGAGCTCCTCGTCGAATTTGCCGCTTTCCATCGCCGTGTCTTCTTCGCGCTTGTAGTGCGTGTACAACCCCTCGCATAAATTGGCCGAAAACGTTTTCGCGCAGACGAACATGCCGCTTTGCATCATGAGCTGCGCAACGCCGATGCTGCGCAAAAAGGAAGATTTGCCTCCCTGATTGGCGCCTGTGACGATCACCAGGCGGCTGTCCTCAAGGTCGAGGGTGTTGGCCGCCACTTTCTTGCCCATTTTCAATGCCAGGCAAACGTCGTACAGATCCTCGAAGCTCGACTGGCGTCGATCGGACTGCAGCGCGTTGGGAAAGGTGATTGGCTCGTCGAGCCTGGACAGGCTTTCGCACAGGTTTATGCCGCATACGTGGAACGCCAGTTCGGCGCGCAACAGCGTAAAGAAGCTGGCAACGTGTTCAGCCGACTGGGCCAGCGCGTTGGCGACCAGATTGATTCCCCGATCCGCGAGTTCCGACAGGGCGCGGGCGCCGTTTTCGTCCCGAGGGGGAAGGGTATAGCTATAAGACGGCGACTTCTTGAAAAACAAGCGGGTCAGCCAATTGTGTCCATCGCTTGACGGAGTGCGAAGCACATACTCGTTGCCGCGGTTTCCCTGGCCCAGGTGTGCGCTGACTGGAATGCCATGGCGAAATTTCAAGGTTTTCAGATGGCCCCGCACCTGCTCGATGTAGTCTTCGCCCAGTTCTTCGCTCAACGTTGCGAAAAGCCGCTTCCAGCCTGGCGAAGCGAACTGTGGCGCGACGCGGTTGGCCGTATCCCGCAGCTCTTCGAATTTCGGTATCAAGACATTGATGACCTCCATCGAGCTATGCAGGTTGGCAAGCGGATAATGCAGGCCAATGCCCCAGTAGCCTTTTTGCTTCAGCTCGAGCGCGTCGATGGACAACTGGTAGAGCTGCCGGACGACCTCCCTGTTTTCCAACGAATCCCGCAGCGCGGCCTGGCGATGCGCAACCGTTGCGATGTCGGTCTTTACCGAAGTGAGCAGGGCGGTGCGCGCAACTTTCTGCAGGAATTCATCGTCGCCCGCCATGGCCTGAACAAGTGTGTCGAGTTCCAGATCGTCGATCAGTTCGCGGCCGTTCAACGGCAGCGGGGCGTCCAGGTCGAAATCGCGATTTTCGTACATCAAATGGACTTTCATGATTGCACCCGTTCTTTTATGCGCTCGGAGAGCAAGCCATATTTTTGCGCCAGGGCCATGGCGTATGAGCGGCCCGTTGCGCGAGCCCGGACGATCTTGAACGTGCGCACCGTTTGCGAGGGGTCGACGCTGCTGACCATGCTCACCACACTGTCGCCATACGATGCCAGTTCGTCGATGAACGTCACCCATACCCCAATGACGTCCAGCTCGATCGCTTTCTCCATGACCTTTTGACTCAGGTATAGCCCGTCGGTCAGCGATGTCGAGGTGAAGATCTCGTTCATGACCAGGATGCCGCGCGGGCTGGCCGAGCTCAATATCTGGTGGATCCTGACGAGATCGTCCTTGAGCTTGCCACGAAGATTGTCGATGTTCTCCTGCCGCTCGAAATGCGTGAATATGCCGTCGCACAAGAGCAGCCTGGCTTCGGTTCCCGGCACCGGGCAGCCCATGGCGGCCAGATAGAACACCTGCCCGAACATGCGCGCGAAGGTGGTTTTGCCTCCTTGATTCGGCCCGCTGACGACGATCATGCGCTCGCCATCCTTGAGTTCGACGTCATTGCATACGATCTTCTTGTTCATGGAAAGCAGCTTCTTGCCAAGGGCGATGTCGAAGCAGTCTTTGGCGTAAACATGCTTGTCCGATTCGCTGACGCGTGGATAGCAGAAAGGGCGGCCGGCCTCGTTGAACAGCGTCATATGTTCCAGATACGCCAGATAGAACTGGATCTCCCGATCGAACTCGGCAATGGTCGGATCCAGGTAATCCTTGCTTCGCGCCCAAAGCTCGTCGAGCCGGCGGAAAGCATCCGGGTTCAGCAGCGCGACGAATTCCAGCACTTTCGCCTCTATGGCATTCATGTCCGGATACTCGTGAAACTGAACAAGATGATCGTGAACGGCGCCTTGCCGGAATTTCTGGAAGGCCGCCTCGATCACCGCGCTGTAGTCGGGTTCGTTGTCGTAGGCGCGTACGCTCAAGGTATCGCCCGAAATATGGATGCTGTAGGCAATGGCGTCCAGCTCGGACAGCAGTTCGCGCACGTCGTCGAAGAGCGCCTTGAACTCCTGGGAGTCCGCATAGGCGGATAAGTATTTGCGCAGCTCGCGCCCAATGGCCCGGGATTTCGCGGCGCTGGCCGCCAGTGCCCGATCCAAGGCGCCCACGGCCGTGCAATAGATCATGACCGCTTCGATGTACCAGCGTTTTTCCTGGTAGGGATAATGAAGCTTTTCAGCCTGCGCGAGGTGCTCGCGCATCCTGCGCATGTCCACGGCGAAGGCCTCCAGCGCGCGCAGCAAAGGTTGTTCTTCAAGATCGCGAAACACCTCGTGGCGGTACTCGACGTCGTCCTCGACGCGCAGCGGATCTCGAAAAATGCCCGCGAGGTTGTATTCCTGGCGGGCCGCGATGATGGCGTCAATGGCCTGATCGAGATTCAGGTCGACGAAATAGCCGGGCTGTGGCGGCATGTTCGTCGCAGCGCGCATGCTGCGCTGTGGATCGGTGAACAAAACGCTGAACGCCGGCATGGTGCCGGGCGGGCAGCCCGCCGCCGGCCTGGATGGCTCGTTCGGAAGGAATTGCCGGACTGGAAGGGATTTAGGATTCGCCATTGCGTGCCTCGACTTCGTCAAGTTGGCGACAGCGAAAGCTCGCAAAAATGCCTACGGGCCTCGGCTGCCGAGGTTAGCGTAGGCATCATCAACCCGGAATCGGGCGGTTGGTCTGGGAGGAATGCCATCTCCCGCCTTTATTCTAGCGGGTTATCGCGGAGTTGACCATCAGCCCGAGGGCCTCTCGCACTTCTGGCGCTGGTTCGGGTCGATGGCCGAGAGGTAGTGGATCAGTCCCCGGCTCCTGTCCATGCCGGAGCGGGAAGGGGCTGTCGATGGTATTCTCGCGATAAAGGTAATGAAATGAACATACTGTCACGTTTACTATGGATATTGGCCCTTCTTGCGATGCCATGGGGTATCTTTGCCCACGAGGGCATGAACATGGGTGGCCACAGCATGGAGTCGGGGGTGGCCACCAGCGCTGCCTTCGGGCCCGATGGCCAACTGTGGGTGGTCAGCGCGAAGGGCGGTCACCTGGTGCTGCGCCACTCGAATGATCTGGGCCGCACGCTAAGCGCGCCGGTCATGGTCAATGCCAAGGCGGCGCCGATTTTCACCATGGGAGAGGACAAGCCCAAAATCGCGCTTGGCAAAGGCGGGGAAATCTACATCAGTTGGACCGAGTCGCTGCCCAAGCCCTATACAGGCTATGTGTTTTTCAGCCGCTCCGTGGACGGCGGCAAGCATTTTTCCAAGCCCGTCAAGGTGCATCGCGATGGCGCCGAAATCACGCACCGCCTGGATGCGATGCAGGTGGATGCCAAGGGGAGCATCCTGATCGCCTGGATCGATCGGCGAGATTTCGAGGCGGCTCGTTCGCAAGGAAAGGATTACCTTGGCACGGCGGTCTACTATGCCTGGTCGAACGACCATGGCAAGAGCTTCGGCCCGGAGCACAAGCTGGTCGACCATAGCTGCGATTGCTGCCGCATCGCATTGTCGGAGGCGCCGAACGATGGTGTCGCCGCCTTCTGGCGTGCCGACTACCCCGGCAATATCCGCGACCATACTTATGCGTTATTGCGCGGCGGCGCCATCGTGGACGAACCGGCCCGTGCCACGTATACACAATGGCATGTCGAGGCGTGCCCGCATCAAGGTCCGGGACTGGCTGTGGGGGCCGACGGCGTGCGCCACGCTGTCTGGTTTTCCGCCAAGGACGATGCGCCGACCATCTGGTACGGGCAGCTGGAGCCGGGGCAGCCGCCCCGGCATCTGCAACAGGTGGCGCAGCTTGGCGCGGCCCATGCCGACATCGCGGTGGCGGGCCGGCAGGTGTGGATTGCCTGGAACCAGGTGGGTGCCGAAGGCATGAAGCTCATGATGCGCGAGTCGAGCGACGGCGGCGTCCATTTTGATGCCGCCCGTGAAATCGCCCGCACCGATGCGGCGGCGGGATCCCCGCAGTTGCTGTTGAATGCCAAGAATCAAGCCTTTGTGGCATGGGATACCACCGGCGGCTTTCGCCTGGTGCCGGCGGCCGAGTCTGCACGATGAAGAAACTATTTATTCCGCTTATTTCGCTGTTGATGGCTTTCCCGGCGGTTTCCGCGCCGTTGGAGCCGCTGCGCACCACGGATGTGCCCGCGTTGTTGAAGCCTCCGCCTCGCGGGGTGCGGGTCGTCGAGTTGTGGTCGCTCTATTGCGTCTATTGCGAGGCCAATCTGCGCGAGCTGGCGACTCTGAGCGGTGCCGATGGGGATATTCAAGCGGTAACCGTCAACATCGACAACATCGACCAGCGCGACGAGATCGTCAAGCGGCTGAAATCCGCGCAGGCTGAAAGCGTCCCCGCGCGAGCCTACGCCGAGGCATCATCCCAGCGCATGAATTACCTGATCGACCCGCGCTGGGGAGGCGAAACGCCCCGCACGCTGATCATCCGCTCCGACGGCAGCCAGCAGGCGGTCAGCGGCACACTGACCAGCGCCAAGCTCAAGGCTTTGATAAAGGGCGAAGGGCGGGCGGATTGAGGCGACAGCCGGGTGCCTGCGCCAAGCTGGAGCTGTCCTTCAATTTCTTGGCATGGGCCAAGCCGGCGCTAGCACAGTACCAACTGAATGCACAATTGATAGCCCCAGCCGCGTACGGCCTGAATCGACGGCGAACCTGCGGAGGCACCGCCGATCTGACCCAGCTTTTTGCGCAGCCTGACAATGTGCAGTTCAAGCGCCGCCTTGGTGTAGTCTTCCAAAGACTTCCCGAGCAACTCCATCAGTTGCCAGTTTTCCAGCCGTTGCCCCGGCGCGAGCATCAGCGCCGACAGCATGTGCGACTCCTGGCTCGACAGCGGTATTTCCAGCCCGTCGGCATCGGTCAGCACCATGCGCCGCATGTCCAGGCAGGGACGCGAGGAGGGAACCGGACCCCTGACTCGCCGGCCGACCGCGGATATCGCGGCGCAAAGCTCTTCCGGCTGCACCGGCTTGGTCAAATAGATGTCCGCTCCGCTTTCGTAGCCCGCGCATTTGTCTTGCGTCAGCCCCCTGGCCGTCATCATGACGATTCCGATGTTGGGCTTTGTCCGGCGCAGCCTTAGTGCAAAGCTCAGGCCGTTTTCGCCGGGTAATTGCAGGTCGAGCACGATGATGTCGTAGTCGTCGATCATGATCAGGGACTCGACCGCTTCCGCGCTTTCCGCTCCGGCAACCCTATGGCCTTGATTGGTGAGCGTTTCGACCACGACTTCCCGCAGGACGTCGTGGTCTTCGATGACCAGGATTTTCAGGTTGGAATCCATATTTCGAACACCACGTTGGGTTGATCGGGAACATAACGGGTTTCACCACCCAGCATCGTGCTCAATCCCCGCACGATGTACAGGCCCAGCCCCGAGCCCGTGCTGCGCTTTGCCTCCGGCGCGCGGTAATACTTGGTGAATACGCGTGTCGGGTCGGGGCGCATCGCTGGACTGGAAACCGGGTTTTCCACACAAATGCGAACGCCGTCGCGTCCGTCCTTTTCATGGGGCGATGCCGACAGATTGATGAAGGCCTGCGCCGGCGAATATTTCAAGGCATTGTCGGTGAGGTTGTCCAGTATTGTTTTTAGGAGAACCGGGTCTGTCACCAGCCGCACGGGCGGATCCTGCGGAACGTCCAGCACGATGCGTCCGCCGTCCGTGCGCTTGACGATCAGGCCGGCGACCAGGTCATGAAGGCAGCAGGGCTCTTTTGCGACTTCCAGCCTGCCGTCGTCGAAGCGGCATGCCAGGTCGCATCGGTCGATAATCGAATCGATCTGTTCGACGGCATTTTCCGCGTGCTTGCGCAAGCTGCCCGGTTTGGCGATCTGGCCCAGACACAGCCGCAGTGCCGACAGAGGCGTTTTCAGTTCGTGCGTAAGCATGGCGAGAAAACGGCTTTGGGCTTCTTTCGATGCGCGTTCGGTTTCCAGTACCGCGGCGCTGCGGCCCGCTTCCATGCGCGCCTCGGCCAGGCGGGCCTCGCTCAAGCGTCCGCGCAATATGAAATAGGCCTGCAAAGCCGCTAGCGTGCCCAATATGCTCAGGGTGTAGCTGTTGATCAGCCAGAACTGGCCGGGCAGCACGCCCAGAAGCGTCAAGGTGGTGGCCGAGGCCCCCAGCAGGCTGCACGCCAAGGCCAGCAGAATATGCAGGCTTCCCCACGTTGTTCTTTGCCGATACAGTTGAATGGCGCGCCACATGCCGGCCAGAACGACCAGGACTGCGCCCAGTATCAGTATGCGCTGTGTCTCGGGGTAGACGCCGAGGAACGGCGCGGGCAGGAACAGGATTCCCAGCCAGAGTACGACGCGATAAATGGCCCGCATCCAGGGGGCGGCCTGTTTCATGTCCAGGATTTTGCCGTAGAAATACGTGGCCGACGCCACGATAAGTATTGCGCCGATCGACGTGCTGCGGTCCGCCCACAGCGGGGAATCGGGGAACAGGTATTCGGTGAGCAGGCCATTGACGCCGAGGAGCATGTACATGGCCGCCGTCAGATGAATCAGGAAGGCGCGTTGCAGCGGATCACCGCCGAATGCGTATTTAATGTTGGCCAATAGACCCACCAGCAGCAAACCGAAGAACAGCCCCAGCAGGGCGTACTCGGTGGTGGCGTGGCCGAGGAATTG
Source organism: uncultured Burkholderiaceae bacterium (assembly GCA_937871985.1). Next base: position 6,678 of record CALMPB010000326.1, on the reverse strand, counting down.
ACTGGGCGTCAAGGCCTTTATGCTGACTACCGAGCTGCTCGTCGTCTGCAGGCGCGCATAGACGATCAAAGGCCTGTCGTCGGGAAAGTCCACCTTTTGCACGAAAGCGCGATGGTGCACCGAGCGGCCGGAGAACGCCTGCAGGTCGCCATGAACCTGGCGGTTGAACCCGTGTCCATCGGGGCGGGGCGTGAATACCTGCAAATCGTCCAGATAGGGCGGGTAGAACTCGACATAGAGACGGCGTCCGCCGTCCGCATCCAGCGGCGGCGCAAAGAGCTTGAATCGCAGCCAGTGCACCTTGCGGGTGTAGCCCGCGGAAAATCCGTAGGGGGCCGGCTTGAAGTCATGCGCCCGGGCTGGCTGGCTCACGGTTTCGATGGTTTCCCTGCCTTGCGGATCGACCAGCACCGAGAGATCGCCGAAGCCGGTCTCTTTGACGTCATTGGCGTAGGCGGACACGCCGAAATTTGCGCCGACAATGAAAATAATCGCCCATATGCAGCGGCGTAGTGCGTAGGTGTCCATGCGATCGATAGTGGCATGCTCGGACGGCCATCATAATCAAAAATCGAGATCCAGCGTCTGGTTTTTCATGACGCGTCGATTCTGTAGGGTTCTGTAGGGTTTCTCGAAAAACGTTTGGTAACTTTTCTCGATTAGAAAAAACGTCCTGGCTGTTTGCGCGCCGGAAACTCGGAGAGGAGCACACATGAGTCGCAGTGACGACGCTGTTTTCAGGCACAGGCCAAGCGCATGGCGCGCGGCGGCGAAATCGGCGCGGACACGGGGCTGGGCGGCTGGCAAGGGGGTCGCTCTGGCCGCAGGCCTGGCGTCGATGTCGTCGGCATGGGCGCAGACTGTCACGACTACCGGCAAGGTGTATGACCACGGGACGTTGGTCGCGTCTGGCAGTCAGGCAAGTCCGTGGTCCATAGATACCCTCGTCGTCGGCTTCAACGGTGCCGGCACGCTGGCCATCCAGAACGGCGGCGTCGTGGTTTCCAACGGCGTCATTGTCGTCGGTGACTTGGGCGGCAGTGGCGTGGCGACCGTCGATGGTGTGGGTTCGGCCTTGACGGGGGCCTATATGCAAATCGGGGTCTTCGAATCCGGCACGCTGACCGTTGGCAACGGCGCCGTCGTGCAAGCCGGCTCTGTGCAAATAACCAGCTCGGGTGGGGCCGGCACCCTCAATCTCGAAGGCTCCGCGGCGGCGCGCGGAGTGCTGGAAACCGGTGGACTGACGACGTCGGGGATCCCGGTGGTCGTCAACTTCAACGGCGGCATCCTACGCGCCACGGGCAATCAGTCCGATTTTATGCAGGGGTTCCAGGCTGGCGCCGCCGCCATCGGTGCCGGCGGCGCCTTCGTCGACACGCAGGGCTATGACGTCCGCGTCCCGACCGCCGGCATCTTCACCGGCGCCGGCAGTCTGAACAAACTGGGCACGGGAACCCTGACGCTGGCGGGCAGCAACACCTGGTCGGGCAACACCACCGTTGCCGACGGCACATTGGCCCTGAGCAGCTACACTCAGGGCGCCAGCCAGACGCTGGGCATCGGCGCCTCCAGTGCTACGCACTACGGCAAACTGGTTGTCGCCGACACGGCCACCTTCACCGCCGGAGCCAGACTGGCTGTCGATGTCGCCGGCGCCAACACGCTGGGCAACCACCAGGTTCTCAGTGGCGTCGTCACTGCCGGCACTTTGAATGCCACGACTTTCAGCGTCACCGACAATTCCGCGCTGTTCGACTTTACCGCCGTCAAGAACGGCAGTTCGGTCGACCTGGAAGTCCAGGCCAGCGGCTCCGATTCCGGCTCCAGCGGTACTGACACGGGCTCCGGCGGTTCCAGCTCGGCCGACACCAGCCCCGATTCCAGTCCCGGCAGTACCGGTACGACGGTGTACCGCGCCGTCAAGGCCTATCATTTGAGGCCGGCGTACGGCGCCGCGCGTGTACTGGATACGCAAGTGCAAGGCTCGCCCACCGGAGACATGGCGGCCGTCGTCACGGCATTCGGGCAATTGCCCGACGAGCGCAGCGTGGCCCGCGCCGCCGATCAGACCCTGCCGCTGAATTCCGGGGCGGCCGCTATCATGGGGATGCTGTCCACTGTCAATCGGCTATTTGCCAGCCGCTATGCACCTGGTGCCGCGGGCACTTTCAGCGGCGCTGCGGCCGCCGACAAGCACATCTGGATCAGTCCTTTCGGCTCCCGTGCCGATCAGGACGACCAGAGCGGCGCAGCCGGCTTTTCTGCCTCCACCGGCGGGCTGGCCGCAGGCGTGGAGGGTGAACTGGGAACGATGCGGCTGGGCCTTGCTTATGCCTATGCCGACACGCGCGTCAATGGCAATACGGCGCTGTCCGGTACGGACAGCTCGGCCAGGATCGACTCGAATGTGCTGGCTGTCTATGGCAGCCGGCCGCTCAATGGCCTGGACCTGAGCTTTCAGCTCGATGCCGGCTGGAATGACAGCAGCAGCCGCCGCGATCTCAGTTTCGGCAGTCTGAACCGGGTCGCCCATGGCGACTACGGCACCTGGAGCATCCACGCCGGCACCAGCCTGTCCAGGGCCATTGTGTTCGATGAGCGCAATGCGTTGGTACCAGCGCTGCGCGTCGACTACACCCAGCTGCGGAGCCAGGCCTACACCGAGACGGGCGCCGGCGCGCTCGACCTGGATGTCGGCGCCCAGACCAGCAGGGCGCTGGTAGTGGGAGTGGACGGCCGCTACATCCATCTGTGGGGGGAGCACTCGCGGATCGACGCCGGTATAGGCGTGGGGTACGACACCATCAACGACCAGGGCGACATCACCGCCGCGTATGCCGGGACGCCGACGCAGAGTTTCACGGCCGCCGGCATAGGCCAGTCTCCGTGGATTCTCAGGGGTGGCGTGGGCTATGCGTACCTGAGCGGACGGGGTGGTGTCGATGTGTCGCTGCGTTACGACGCAGAGGTTCGCAGCGGCTACCTGAATCAGGTGGCGTCGATCAAAGCGATCTGGAGCTTCTGAGGCATGGGTGGCTGTCCGGTCAATGTAAACAGCATGCGAAACGTAAGCATCATAGGCGCGGGGCTGGTGGGCTGCCTGGCGGCCATCTATCTGGCGCGCCGAGGCTATGAGGTAAATATTTTCGAATCCCGTTCCGACAGCCGGGCAGGCTGTACGGATACCGGGCGTTCCATCAATCTTGCCATGTCGTGCCGCGGCATCACCGCCCTGGCTGAAGCCGGCATCCTGTCCGTGCTTGAAAAGCTGATGGTGCCGATGCGCGCCCGTGCGATTCATGATGAAAATGGCCGGATAAAATACCAGGCGTTCGGCCGTACCCATGACGAGCACATCAACGCCATTCAGCGCAACGATTTGAACAGATTGCTGCTGGACGAGGCCGGAAAGTTTCCCTCGGTCCATTGGCATTTCGATACGACGTTATTGAGCCTGGATGTATCGAAAAAGACCGCGCATTTCAGGCGGCGCGACGGCAGCGAATTTCTGCATGCCTATCGACATGTGATCGGCGCGGACGGGGCCGCTTCCCAGGTCAGGGATTCCTTGCAGCGGCAAGGCCTGATCGGCGCGTCCAGAACCTTCTTCCCCCATGGCTACAAGGAAATCACGATAGCCGGCGCCGCGTCGACTCACTTGGCCCGTGAGCATCTGCATCTTTGGCCCAGGACGTCTTTCCTGTTGTTGGGCAATCCCAATCTGGACAGTTCGGTGACCGGCTCCCTGTTTTTGCCCATGGATGGACAAAACAGTTTTGCCGACCTGGACAGCGAGCCGCGTGTCCGGGCGTTCTTCGAACAGGCCTTTCCCGATGTTTTTCCCGCAATGCCTGACGTGGCGGGGGATTTCCTCGACCATCCTACCGGCCGCATGAGCACCGTGAAGTCCTCGCCCTGGTACTACGATGATCAGTGCTTGTTGATAGGGGACGCGGCGCATGGGCTGATTCCGTTTTTCGGGCAAGGCATGAACAGCGGATTCGAGGATTGCCGCATCCTGAATGAATTGCTCGATCGCCATCACGATGACTGGTGGCAGGTCATGCCGGCGTTCTATCGCTTGCGCAAACCCGATACCGACGCGGTCTCTGAAATGTCCATGGCCAATTATCACGAGATACAGACGGGCATTCTCGACGAGCATTTCAACTTGAAGAAACAGCTGGAACAGAACCTGATGCGGCGCTATGCCACGCGCTATGTGTCCAAACACGTGCTGGTGATGTTCAGCAACACACCCTATGCGGTCGCTTTGGCTCACGGCCGCCTGCAAAGCAAGCTTCTGGACAGCATCTGCCGGCAGGCCGGCCGGATCGAGGACGTGGATTGGTTGCGGGTCGACGCGCTGATGCAGGAATACGACAAGGAGTTGGCGCTTCTTTGACGCCACCTTTAACACTTGACACTCTGGAGATACTCATGAAAATCGTACAGGACTACATAGCTTCCAAACAGCGGGAATTCAATGACCACCCGTTTTTCGGCATGCTGGAGCAGATGGGCAGTTTGAGGGAAATCAGCGCTTTCGTACCGGGACTGACTTTCTGGGTCATGGCCTTTCAGGACATTTTGCGCCTGAACGAAGAGCGGGTAGCGGACCCGGTTCTGAAGAAGGTCGCCCGCCACCACAGGCTGGAGGATGCCGGCCACGAGCAATGGTTCCTGCACGACAGGAATTACATATGCAGCATGGATTCCAACAGCGCGGATCTCAATGGCTTGTTCGGCAGGGAGGTCCGATGGGCGCGCGATCCGGCGTATGCCATTATGGCGGAGGTATACAAAAGCGATAGCGATTGGCTGAACATCGTCTTGCTGCTGGTCATGGAATCGTCGGGCCATGTTTTTTTCGAGAGGATAGTCAAGCAGATGCAGGCAATCGGCGAGGACCAGAATCTGAAATATTTTGCCAGCTCGCACCTCAAGGTGGAGTTGGCGCATGCCTTGTTCGACGACGACATGGAGCGCAAGCTTTATGCCGAGCCTCTGCCGGTGAATATCCGCGAAGATGCGCTGCGGCTGGTCGACCGCTGTTATGGCGCTTTCGGCAGTATGTTCGATGGATTGATGCTTGCCTGCGACCGGCAGGGCGTGACGCAATAAAGAGATTTCCGAAATGTCGCAAACATCATGGAATGCGCAGCACATCGCCGGGTGCGAACAGCGCACCGGCCAGGCCCTGCTTGGCGATGCTCATACGCTGGCCGTTTTCAGCGGCGATTTTGGCGGGCTGGCGCATTCGACGCCCGCCGCCGTTTTCTCTCCGTCGACCATCGAGGCGCTGCAACAGGCCGTTGCCTACGCGCATGAAAACGGCTTGCCGGTGACGGTTCGGGCCCATGGCCTGAGCCAATGCGGACAAACCCTGCCTGTGGCGCAGGGCCTGACCCTGCATATGGACCAGTTTCGCGCCGTGCATGAACGGGAAGGCGAATCCATTTGGGTCGATGCCAACGCAAGCTGGTCCGACTTGCTGGCGGCGACGCTGCCCGAGCAGCGCGTGCCTTATGTCACTCCTTACAACGTCAACCTGTCGATTGGCGGCTCGATTTCCGTGGGGGGAGTGGGGGCCGCGTCGTTCAGGTACGGCGTTGCGGCCTCCCATGTGACGGCCCTGGAAGTGATAACGGCCAACGGCGAAATCCAGCGCGTCGGCGCCGAGTCGCCGTTGTTTCATGCCTGCCTTGGCGGGCTGGGGAGTTTCGGCGTGATAAGCAAGGCCGCCGTCGAGTTGCGACCGGTGGGCAAACAGGTGCGCACGTACTCTTTGGCCTATCTGGACAAAGAGCAATGGTTGCGGGACCTTGCTGTTTTCAAGCGCCGCGCCGATTTTATCGAGACGGTTTGCTCGCCCGCGCTGCAAGGCACCAGATCCACGGCAAACGGGCGCCAACCCTTCGCGGAATGGCTGTTCGCCATGCAGGTTTCTTTCGAGTACGTCAACGATGCACCGGAACTGGCCGACCTGCAAAGCGAAATAAAGCCCTGGAAAGTCTCGAACTGCCAGGACGAAACCATAGAGACGTACTTATTGCGCCACAATTCCCGCTTCCAAGCCATGAAGGCGACGGGACAGTGGGAACTGCAGCATCCTTGGTACGAATGCCTGGTGCCTGAAGACACCATGTTGGCGGAACTGGACGACTTGCTGGACTCGTTGCCCCTGTATTACGCGACGGTGGTGCATCTGGTGCCGATAACCGACAGGCGACCGGCTGGCTTCTTCACGACACCCGGGGAGCCGGAGTTTTTTTCCGTCATGATTCTCAATCCCGGCGTGCCTGCCGCGCTGCTGCCTGGCTGCCTGGAAGCCGTCAAGATGCTGGACGAGCGTTTTCTGCCGCGTGGCGGTAAACGGTATCTGTCCGGTTTTCTTGGGCAGGATTTGTCGCCGGACTATTGGAAGGCCCATTTCGGACCCGCCTATGAAACCTGGCTCGACCTGAAAAAACGCTACGATCCGAAGGGGATTTTCTGTTCGGCATTGCGCGGCCGCAATTCAGCATGACGAGGCATGGCGCGAGCGGATGAGAGTCCGAGCCGCGATCAAGAGCGCGTGCGGGAAGCGCCGCGTGAGACTGGTTGCAGTGTCGGTCACCGCAGCCATCGGAGGATTCCCGGCCCGGTTAGATACCCAATAAAATACGCATAATG
>CALMPB010000325.1 GCA_937871985.1 uncultured Burkholderiaceae bacterium | reverse complement strand
TGGATGTAAGCCGGCTGGCGCAGCGCGGCCCCTCCGCGCTCGGTATTGCCCCAGTCTTGTGTCAACTCCCGGTGAGTCTGGCTCATCCATTGATCGGCGCGCTTTTGCACAGCGTCACGCTTGGCCAGTTCGCCGGCCATGAACTCGTACACCGCGATGTTGTCTTTCGTGGGCTCGGCCCAGGACTTGTCCTTGAAGGACTGAAGATTGTCCCGCAGCCACTCAGTGGTAGGCGGCTCTTGCGCAAAGCGTTCCTGATAATTGGCCAAGGTGGGAGTCGTATTGTGCAGGGCGCATCCGGCCGCCACGAATAGGGTAGCGGCGCACAGCGATAAACGGGTCAAGCGCAGAAGGAAAATGGTCATGCAAGCCTCAATGGTCGGTTGTCCGAGATAGAAAAATTGTAGGGGGACAGTTCAAGGAGGAGACAGCGCGAATGCGCCCTTTACGGGACGATATAGCACCCAGTTGAGGCACGAACCGAACTTAGTATGAATGCCATCATCGACCATTCGACTATCGGATTCCGGCATCCATGCTGCAATTTCTTAAAAATGTACTGAAACGACAATCGCCCAAACCGTCAGCCGGGGTGGATAAGAGCGCGTTGTTGGATGACATTCCGCGTTACCCGCCGTTTATGAAGGGTCTGCCAGTGGCAGACGTGTCCGATGTGCTGCAAACGCAATCGGAATTGGTGGGTAAAGCCCGCAATGTTCTGGGGTATCCCCAAGCCGAATTTGAAGGGCGGGTCATGCCAGTGCTCCAGCGTTATGCCGCCTTTGTGCATTTGCTCCCCGCGTCGGAGGCGCATCACCACCGCGGCGCCGGCGGATTGTTGCGTCACGGCCTGGAGGTTGCGTTTTGGGCGGCGCAAAGCTCGGAGGCCTACATTTTTCCGTTCGATGGCCCTCCGCGCTCCAAGGCCGCGCACGAGGCCCGCTGGCGCTTTGCCGCGTTTATGGCCGGGTTGTGCCATGACATCGGCAAGCCCATCTCGGATATGGAGATTACCGACAAGTCGGGTCAGCATACCTGGCGGCCATTCCGCGAATCGCTCGTGCCCTGGGCCCAGCAAATCGGGGCAGAGCGCTATTTCGTGCGCTGGCGAGACGCCCGCGTGCATAAGCGTCATGAGCTATTGACGCGAAACATATTCGAGCTTGTGGCTGGGCGCGAATCCCTGGACTACCTGGACGAATTCGACCATCGCGTGTTGCCCAGCCTGCTGCAGGCTATCGGAGGCGTGACGGGCTTGAGCGAACCGCTCACCAAGGTGGTCATGCGGGCCGATCAGGAGAGTGTCAAGCGCGATTTGACCCGCAACCGTATGAATATCGATGAGCACTCCTACGGGGTGCCTGTTGAACGCTATGTGTTCGATGCCATGCGCACGCTGGTCAATAACGGAACATGGCCAGTCAATGTGGCCGGGGCCAAAGTCTGGGTGCTCAACGAAGGGGTTTTCATTGTCTGGAAGCTTGCCGTCAAGGACATCACCAAAGCCATTCAAGACGCGGGGGTGCCGGGCGTGCCACGGGATGCCGACACGCTGGCCGATGTGCTAATTGAACGGGGATACGCGCTGCCCAATTCCGTGACGACCGAAGATGGCGAAATTATTACGTATCGGTATTGGCAGATTGAGCCGTCCATTCCGCAAACAGGCGGGGTGGCGGCCGACGCTAAGTTCCAGGTGTTGCGTCTTGATGATGTAGACACACTCTTTACCAATGCTGTTCCCGCCATCATCGGGGGGACGGTCTTCGAAGCAGGGCAGGGTGAACAGCTCCCAGCATCGTCGCCGGCCAAAACCAAGCCGGAATCCGAGTTGGCTGGCGCTGGTGTTCCCACCGAACCGTCACAATCGAGTGCAGAAGACAAGACCGGCAAGGCCAAAAGGGCGGCTCCCAAGTCAAAACCAATCCCGGCGAAATCTTCACCTGCTCCGGCCCCAGCAACGGCGGCAGAATCGCCGCCCGGTGTTCCGCCGGCTGACGCCCCGCCCAACGCGCCCGAGGCCTCCCCCTACGAAACGGAAAATCCGGATCATATTCCGGCCGAATTGGATGCGGTAATGGCCATGCTGCGCCAAACCGAACCTCCCGTGCCCGAATTGGAGTCAAGCCCGCCCGTGGGCGCCGGCCAGCCCGAGGCGGATGCGAACCCATCGGAAGTTACTTCCGCGGCAACCTTGTCCGTATCGATTCCCGGCGATACGCCGCAAGCCGATTCCGCCGGCGATAGGTCGACAAGCGAGGACACGCAACGTCCAGATGTCGAAACCGGGGCATCCCGCGCTGCAGCCGTCCCACGGCCACCGGCCTTGAGCGTGCCTTCACAACCGATTACGCCGCTCAACGCGCAGGAGCCTCCTTCACTTTCGGCCACGGCAAGGCTCCATGCGCTGCTCGATCAGCTTGGGCCCGAGGCCGTGCAGTTGCGACAAGTCATCGATCCAGTTCTCAACGGTGCGCAAACGCTGGGGCCCGTGCTCTTGCGTGTCAACGGTGAGGTTGTCATCCGCTACCCGAAGGGCCTTAGCGCCCTGGGTGAGCCGTCCAAGGTGTTGATTGACTTGCATGCGGCCGGCCTGGTCATGTCCGATCCAGTCATGCCTGGCAAGAAGGTCCAGAATTTCGATGGTGTCACGGCCGTGGTGCTGCCCAAAACCTTGTCCCGAGCCATCATCGCGGCGCTGGGGGAGGCTGAAGCTGCGGCGGATCCTTTTGGTCAGACCCAGGCTGCGAGCGGGGAAAAGCCACGATCAGCGGTGGATAAGCCCAAACGCAAGGGCCGTAAGGCGAAGAGCCAGGCCGAAGCGCCGGCGGCCACACAGCTCACCATTGATGCCGTGGACGATGCGCCCACGGCGACCCCCTTGGCAGAGAATGGGGAAGATTCGAAATCGGTTCTCGGGAGGCCCAGACCGGCGGCCCCAGCCACTCCTCCCAAAACCCCGCCTGAGCTGGACGAGCATGATATGCCCTATATGCCTGCGCCAATCTCCAGCACCATCAGCGAGGAAGAGTTTTTCCGCCAAGGTGAACCGGATCCGGAACCCGAACGCACCGAACAGGCTGCATCTGTGCGTCACCCCGTCGTCACTGGCTCAGATATGGAAGATGAGCATGAGGAAGAACCCGCTGAGCCCGTCAAGAAACGGCCCGAGCCGCGCAATGTGCTGTCTGAGCGGGTAGTCAAAAAAATTGACCACGACTTCGCGCCCAAGAAGATCACTGCCAAAGAGGCTATCGATCAACTCCAGACAATGATGCATCAGGGGCATGGCCGTTGGCTGGCCGGGCCGGTTACAGACCATGGAAAAAAGCTGTCATGCCGCATCGACGCGCTGGACCTGATCGCGCTGGAATACCCGCACTGCCTTTCCAAGACGCAATTGCGCATGCAGATTCTGAGAAATTCCGGCTCTATCAGCAACGGACAAATTACCCTGTTTCGTGAGACTCAATAAGTATGGAATACGATGCTTTAGCCTATGAAATGCCGTGGCGCCCGAATTACGAGGGTAAAGCGGCCGCCGCCTGGGCAGGAGCTGCCGGCATAGCCCTGGGCGTAAATATGGTATCAACGCTGCCGCCAGAACCGTTTTATTGGATGTCAGCGATGTGCGGCTGCATGGCGCTAACTCGTCTGCCCAAAGCCTACAAATTACGGGCCTTGCAAAAGCACCTGGGCGGGCGGCCGCTTGAGTTCATGAAACTTGACGTGCTTCGAAAGAACATCGAGAAAGACGGCGACAAGATTTGGCTCGGATACGGCTTTGAGTGGGAGAACCGGCATGCGCAACGCGCCTTCGAACTGCTCAAGCGCGACATGTCCAGCATCCGCAAGAAAAAGCGCAAAGGCGACTCGGACGAGGCAATGGGTATGCCGTGGATTCACGGCCTTGAGCCCGAGGAATTCAAAATCTATCAGCCCATGGCACATGCGGAAGGCCATACGCTGGTCACCGGGACCACCGGCTCTGGCAAAACCCGAACGTTTGACATGAAGATTTCCCAAGCGGTGCTGCGCAATGAGACCGTGATCATTATCGACCCTAAAGGGGATAAAGAACTTCGAGACAATGCCCGCCGTGCCTGCGAAGCCATGGGACAACCCGAGCGATTTGTGTCTTTTCACCCAGCTTTCCCGGAAGAGTCGGCTCGCATTGACATGCTGCGTAACTACAACCGGCCCACCGAGCTGGCCAGCCGGATAGCCGCGCTCATTCCTTCGGAAACGGGTAACGATCCGTTTACTTCCTTTGGCTGGATGGCACTGAACAACATCGTGCAGGGTCTGTTGCTGGTGCATGCCCGCCCGAGCCTTATTCTGTTGCGTCGATACTTGGAGGGTGGCGTAGCGGGTCTGGTCATCCAGGCGATTCAGGCCTACGCCCAGCGCGTGCTGGCCAACTATAAGGATCAGGTTGGCCCCTATGTCGCAAAATCCGGAGGCGATAGCAACAAGCTGGCCCTGAACATGATGCGCTTTTACCATGCCGAAGTGCAGCCAGAAAAACCCAACCAGGACTTGGAAGGGCTGCTTGCCATGTATCAGCACGACGTATCACACTTTGGCAAGATGATTGCCACGCTGCTGCCCGTGCTGAATATGCTCACGTCCGGCGCGCTGGGCGGATTGCTGTCGCCTGATCCTGAAGATACGAGCGATAACCGCCCAATTACAGATAACACCAAAGTCATCAACAATGCCCAGGTACTGTATGTAGGCCTGGATTCTTTGTCGGACAGCGTAGTGGGTAGTTGTATCGGTTCACTCTACCTGTCCGACATGACAGCCGTGGCAGGCAACCGATACAACTACGGCGTGGATAATCGCCCCGTCAACCTGTTCGTGGACGAAGCGGCCGAGGTCATCAACCAGCCCTTCATCCAGTTGTTAAACAAGGGCCGCGGCGCCGCGATCCGCCTGGTGGTTGCCACCCAGACCATTGCCGATTTCGAAGCACGGCTTGGCGGAAAAGACAAAGCCCTGCAGGTGCTTGGCAACATCAATAACCTGATCTCGCTTCGGGTTACGGATCCTGATACCCAAACCTTCGTGACGGACC
>CALMPB010000324.1 GCA_937871985.1 uncultured Burkholderiaceae bacterium | reverse complement strand
CAGCCTCAGCACCAGCGTATTGGCGTCGAACAGCGTCTGGCCCGAGCGTGGCCCGATGCTGTTGCGATAGCGGGAGAGATAGACGGTATCGTGGCGCAGGCGCTGGTAGTCGTAGTCAAGTTCGCGTGTAGCGGCGCGGCGGGCGTTGTCCGCAGAAAAATCGTCGAAGCTGGCCGAATGCGGGCTTAGCTGCTCGATGCGCGCCATGCGCAGTCCATGGATCCGGGTCCATCTTGCCATTCTTTCGCGGACGGCCGAAACGAGTTCGGCCGGATCCGTCGTACCGCCGATGCCCAGGGCCGGCGCCAATCCCCGTTCGAAAGCCTGGGCCATGGCTGCCGGTTCCGCCTCGGAAACGGTCCCCACCCGCGCGGCTTCGAATAGCGCGTAGCCCACGGCCTGGCGCATCAGCAGCCACCGGCCGGTCTCGAACGCACCGAAGCCGGCAAGCAGCAGGGGAAGGGCCGCGACGACGAATTCGGCCATGGCGGCACCGCGGTGCGAAGAGGAGAAGCGCATGAGTCAACGAGGTGAAAGCGCCTTAGCATGCACGTCGGATGGGAACGTGTCGATTGTGGCAACTACGTCGGGAAGATGCCGATGTCCACGCGGGTTGCGCCGGCAGCCGTTCAGGGGCGCGGCGCTCGTTTTTCGACGGCGTCCGCTGGGGCGACGGTGATGACGGCTTGAGTCCTGGTAAGCAAGCTCTCGCTCGTCCCGGCTCCGAAGAGCCACTTCTTCCCCGTGGCCTTGTCATTCACGCCATAGATCTGCTGGCGCTGATCGACGAATTTATCGGCGCTCTTCTGATTGGATACCTGCTTGACCTCGGTGTCTGCCGACGCGAGCGATTCGACGCCTTGGGCGAATTCCTGCTGTACCACGTCCGAACGGGCTATCTGACCGCGAATTTCACAGCCACCGACATCCAGTGACACCAGCACGCGTTGAGAGAACGGGCTGGAACTCGCATCCCAGACGGTTCCCTTCGCGCCGTTCAGCATGCTATCGGCATTGGGGGGATTTTCCAGATAGCCCGCATGGCGAGCGGCATCACGCAGCGCGGAAGGATCGCGAAAATGCTGCAGGCAGGTCTTGCTCCATAGCTCGATCAGTTCGCGGGCCTGATTTTCGGGAGCAAAGCGGTTGTCCATGTCGGCTGCGCTGGTGGACAGCGTAATCAGCAATCCGGCAAGCACGTTTGCAACTTGAATGGCGTGCCGGGGTATATAGGGCATGTCTCCGTTGCTCCCTTTTTCGGGCGATTGTCAACGCGGCGAAAGCTTATTGGAATAGGGTGAATTGCGTATGACAGCGAGCGGTCATCGCATAGTGTCAGGCTTGTTTTTGGCGGCTTGAGTCGAAATTGATCGCTATGACATCCGCGACGGATCCGGCACAGCGCGTAGCTAGATGTCGAACCTCGATCCATCTTGTAGAAAGACAAGTATTGACGGCGTGTCGATTGAGGATCCAGTGCCGGCCAGCGAGTTTTTGCAGGAGGCAAGCGCGGGCGGGAGAGTTTTGTGAATTTTTTATGACAATCGGTGGTTTAAAAGCTTCTGATTCGTCTGGTTAGTAGAGTGGGCAAAAAAACATTGCTCGGAGCGGAGTATGCGCGGGTTGTGCACTAAGGACTGTTTCTAATACGAAGAAAGATTCTTGCGAAGCCCTGGGTTTATTGAGAACTATTCGCTGAATTATTTTTCTTGGGTGGCCTTTCGTAGGTCGCGTTTATCGTCTAGGCAGCCGATTGAGTATTTTTTGTCGATTGATTCGCTAAAAAAATTCTTAATTGATTCGTTCAGATTTCTCCTGGAAGGCTAAAAAATCGAGACTACGTGCTCACCGCCATGTGAGCCCCAGGCTATGCTGAGGGCTTAGAGCGTAGAGTATTGTTCAACAGAGATCCTGGCAACGTATGGCTCGTCTGTCGGTAGCAGGTGAGATCTGGCTCATGGTGGTTGTGAGGCTAAAAATATGTCTTTTCTTATCCGGCATTTAGTAATCTGGAGAGTTTTTCAACCTTTTCTTGTTTGGTTAAGTGTTTGCGCAGTTGCTGCGTTTTCGCCTTCGGTTGTGCAGGCTCAGGTCAAATGGGAAGAGCGACGTTATGAAGATGTTTTTCATTTTCATGGAAAGGTCTATACAAAAGATCCCTGGGTGTGGGCCTATACAAAGGAATTCGCCGAGCGCTTTAAGATGCCGGAGCAATGGATCGATCCAGACTTGAAGGGTGCCGTGGCCGTGGCGTTTCGTATGACCACGATCGGTAATGTGTCCTGCGGCTATGGAGGAAATCCAGAAAGCTGTTGGAAGCCGCTGGATTGTCAGATGGATATTTATTACGACAACCGCATTGAACTGCCTTGGAATCGACCTGAGATTGTTAGAGATAATATTATGTCAGGAGTTTCGTCCAAATCTTTTTTAATGTATCAGCCTGGTTCTAGAGGTAATCGATTTACTGCTGTCGGGCCTGACGGGGTTCCTGGCCCGATGACATACGGTGGTAATTTCTTATATGGACGTTATAACCAAGGCGGTTCGCTGATTGCTTATTTTGATCGGGAGCTAGAAGTCGGAATCGGCTTGATAGGTTATGTCGGCGTGGGGGTTTGCCCGAAGTACACCGGGCCGGAAAAA
>CALMPB010000323.1 GCA_937871985.1 uncultured Burkholderiaceae bacterium | reverse complement strand
TGCTTGCCGCGCGCTACGGATCCGGCTCCATGGAGTTCGGCGTGGGCTTCGATTATTCCGCGATTTCCGCGGTTCTTGTGGGAGGAACCGCCATCGGCGGCGGCCATGGCTCGGTGTTGCGCACCATGGCTGGCGTCGTATTCATCGGAGTATTGCAAAGCCTGCTGTTGTTGCATGGGCTGGATGTGCAGTATCAGTATCTGTTCATCGGCCTCATCGTATTGGCGGCTATCCTGCTGCAGTCCCGCAGGAGAGGGCGATGAAGAGCATCCTCCGACTGCTGGCGCGTCCCGTGCTGCGCCCTTATTTATTGCTGGCGTTGGTCGTCATCGTCTTCAGCGTCCTGTTGGGAGCGGGCAATTTCCTGTCGATGCGCAGCGCATCGAGCGTATTCCAGCATTTCGCCACAGTCGGTCTGGTGGCCTTGGGACTGGGCCTGACGATGCTCATGCGCGAATTCGATCTATCCGTGGCGGGCATGATGGGGCTGGGCGGCTGCGTGGCCGTCCTGGCAGGAAACGATTCGGCCATGCTGGGCGTGCTGGCGGCATTATGCGTCGGCGCGATCGGCGGTCTTGCGCAGGCGGCCATCATGGTCTGGTTAAGGCTGGGGTCGGTTCCGGTCACGCTGGGCGGGCTGCTTACCTTCATCGGCGCCTCGTATGTCATTACGGGCAACCAGACCATTCCTTTCGCGAATATGGAAGTCGCCATTGCCGTCAATGCGCCGGTCTTGGGTTTTATATCTTTGCGGGCGCTGGTCGTGGTGGTGTTGTTTCTTGTCGCGGCGTTGATCATCGGGTACACCAGGGCCGGTCGCGATGTGGTCGCGGTGGGCAGCAACCGGCAGGGCGCCGTGGTGGCCGGCGTCAATCCCCATGCCATACAACTGGGCGTCTTTGCCTGCTCGGGGGCCTTGGCGGCTTTGGCTGGCGCCATGCTCAGTTTCGGCCTGTTGTCCGCATCGCCGTCGGGCGCGGTGGCAGACATTCTGGTGCCGGCCGTCGCCGCCGCGATCCTGGGCGGGGTTTCCTTGTCGGGCGGTGTGGGGCGACCCCTGGGAATTGCCGCCGGGGTGTTGATTTTATGTGTCTTGCGTACGGGGTTGACCTCGCTGGGGGTTCAGCCTTACGTGCACGATGTGGCAACGGGCGCAATTCTGCTGGCCGTTGCCATTGCGGATGGCCCGCACCTGGCCATGCGGCTTTATCAGCTTGGCTGCGGGCGAAAAGCACAGTGGTTGCATCATCAAGGAGATTTACGTGCAGAACCAAATGATTTCAGATGAAGAGTTTTTCCGGCAGCGCGGATTCGGGCAGGTCATAGGCTTTGGCAAGCGTGCGGCGCTTGTCGTGGTCGACATCATCCAGGCTTTCACCGATCCGGACATGCCCCTGGGGTCGAATCTGGATGACGAAATCATAGTCGCGAACCAGGTGATCGATGCCTGCCGGGCGGCAAAAGCTCCTATTTTCTTTACGACGACCGCCTACGACGATGCGGGGCTGAAGGACGGCGGAATCTGGGTGCTCAAGCAGACCGGGTCGGCCACTTTGCGTAGCGGCACGCCTGCTGTGGAGCTGGATTCGCGTTTGCACTACCAGGACGGCGATTCATTGTTGATCAAGAAATACGCCTCTTGCTTTTTTGGCACCGACTTGCTGTCGCGGTTGGTGGCGCACGGCGCGGATACGGTCATCATCGTCGGCTGCACGACCAGCGGTTGTGTGCGCGGCACGGCGGTGGACGCGGTGCAGAACGGATTTCGTCCCATCATCGTGCGCGAGGCCGTCGGTGATCGTTCACGCGCCGCGCACGAACAAAGCCTTTTCGACCTGCAGGCAAAGTATTGCGATGTCGTCGGCCTGGACGAAACGCTGGATTACCTGAGGGCCGCCTGAAAGGCAGGCTTTTCTCCGGGGATCCCGTATATAGGCCAGTTGGCGATTTTCCCCGGCATATAAAAGACGGAGACTTATCAATGCAAGAACCAAACAGATTCGACTATTCGCCCATTATCGGGCGCCCGCCGCTTAAACTGCCCCACGGTGCACGGGTTGCAGTCTGGGTCATACCCAATGTCGAGCATTTTTTGTTCGATCGGCCCTCTACGTCATTGACGGGCGTCACGGCGGGCCTGGTTCCCGACGTTCTCAATTACTCATGGCGCGACTTCGGCCCGCGCGTCGGGTTCTGGCGTATGCTCGACATCATGAACAAGCACGGTATTCGGGGAACCGCGGCGCTCAACTCGGACGTCTGCCGTTTCTATCCCCAGCTCATCAAGGCCGGCAACGAGCACGGCTGGGAATGGATGGCACATGGCAAAAACAATTCGCAACTGATCACCAAGCTGGAAATGGATGAAGAGCGCGAACTCATCAAGCATGTCATTGACACCATCCATGAAGCCTCCGGGAAGCGTCCCCGGGGTTGGCTCAGCCCGGCACTGAGTGAAACCGCCAATACTCCCGACCTGCTGGCCGAGGCGGGCATAGAATATACGGCCAACTGGGTGAACGACGAACAGCCCTATCCGCTCAAGGTAAAGAGCGGCTCTTTGATTTCCTTGCCCTACGCGATCGAGATCAATGACATTCCCTGCTTTTTGGATCTGAAGCAAAGCGGCGAACAGTTCGCCAAAATGATATGCGACACCTTCGATGTGTTGCACGAGGACGCGGCGGACAGTGCGCGGGTCATGGCTATTTCCATACATCCGTTTCTGATTGGCCATCCGCATCGCAGCAAGCCCTTCGACCAGGCCCTGCAGCATATCCGCGATACAGGCGGAGCATGGTTCGCCACGGGTTCGGAAATTCTCGACTGGTATCTATCGGCGCGCCGTTGACGCCGAGACCTGGGTCAGGCCTCGGAATCTAGATATAGCCCGCCACCGGCGCGCGCGCATCGATTCTGCGGGCCAGGCCGTCCTGCCGGTCGACAATCATGTCGATCAGATCCGACAGATACGGTATGACGCAAGCCTCGTCGAAAGAGGGGGGGCCTGGCGTGCGCGCCGACCGGACGATGTACATGGTCTGGGTCATCAGCGGATCGTCTATGCGCCGTATCGCCAGTTTGCCACTGGCGACTTCGCGCGCCACGGAGCCGTAGGGCAGGACGCTCGCCGCCATGCCGCGCAGCATGATTTCACGCAGGCCGGCGATGGACTGCATTTCGTACATGATTTCGCAGGGCAGCCCGCGTTCGCCGGCGGCATGCTCCATGATGCAGCGCCCTGCGTCGCGTTTGCCCCCCGTTGCGATGTCCCGGTCAAGCGCTTGTTCCAGAGTCACGATTTCTTCCTCGGGCGCCTGATCCGCCCGGGTGACAAGTAGAAGCTCTTCGCGGAGCACCGGGGTTAGATGGATGCCGGGGCGTTCGGCAACCGAGTAGGCGAATGCAATGTCGATTTCCTTGTTCTCGACCGCGTCCACCAGGACGAAGCTTGGGTCTTCGCGCAGGCATACCGAGGCATTGGGAAGCTGCTCGCGGCCGATGACGATGGCCTCGGTGCCGATAAGCATGACGAGGCTGGAAGGCATGCCCAGGTTCAGAAGCTGACGGGGCTGCTGCCCAAAACGCGACACGTCGGTCCGCATTTGCTCCATATAGCCAAACAGGGTGCAGGTGCGCGAATAGAGCAGTTCACCCGCGGGGGTGGCGTCGACTCCTCGCGAGTGGCGTTGCAACAGCGGCACCCCAACGGTTTCTTCCAACTGCCGTATGCTCAGGCTGAGGGCCGGCTGGGCGATATAGAGCTGTTCGGCAGCCCGGGTGATGCTGCCGGTTTCAACGACTTTGGCAAAGTAGCGCAGCTGTCTGATATTGAGCAGGGACTCTTTCATGCTTGCCTCGTGTGCCCGTCCTCGGGACATGTAAAACAGCGTGCACCCGCGCCGTGCGCCGCCATGGGCACTACGGATGCGAAGGAATGGCTTCTCGGCGTAAATGCCGGATGCGCTTGACATGCACGTCAGCGTCACGCGGCAGCCGGGGAAACGTTGGGGCGCTGCTCGTGCCCGGATGCGGACGTGGCCGAAGGCGTTGGCTGTTTTATGCCGCCCGCGCGGCGCTTGTGGGTTGTCTTCGACCGGGGCCCCTTGGTTTGAAGACATGCTGCCGCGCTTCGTGGCTATTGTCAATAAGGAACAGCGCTGTGGATCTGTGTTTCGGGCTGATAACGTGGATTCTGCTTCAAGGGCCGGGGACCTTGCCTGCCAGCTTTAAGGGTTTGTTGACCGGAAACTTCTCATTGACGATTTTTATCCAGTCTTTCAGGCAGTCGTCGTAGT
>CALMPB010000322.1 GCA_937871985.1 uncultured Burkholderiaceae bacterium | reverse complement strand
TGGCCGCTTCCGCCGAGGGTAAAAGGGATGCTCAGCTCAGGATAGCACTCGTTGTACTAGTATAAAAAGTCTTCTTGTACTAGGTTCCGAGACTGGCATAATAGTAAAAAACCGGTGGCGACCACCGGCTTTTCCATTCAGAACTTTCAAGAGCACTTAGCCATGGCCCAGACCCTGTACGATAAATTATGGAGCGCGCACGTAGTGGACCAAGAGTCCGACGGCACGTGTTTGATCTACATCGATCGTCAACTTCTGCACGAAGTGACCAGCCCCCAGGCCTTCGAGGGCCTGACCCTGGCCGGGCGCAAGCCGTGGCGCGTCAGCGCCAACCTGGCGGTTGCCGACCACAACGTCCCGACGACCGCGCGCAGCGAAGGCATCCAGGATCCCATCTCGCGCCTTCAGGTCGACACGTTGGACGAAAACTGTGAAAAATACGGCCTGACCGAATTCCGCATGAACGACCGGCGCCAGGGCATCGTGCACATCATCGGGCCTGAGCAGGGCGCCACATTGCCGGGCATGACCGTCGTTTGCGGCGACTCCCACACCAGCACGCACGGCGCCGTGGGCGCCCTGGCATTCGGCATCGGCACGTCCGAAGTCGAGCACGTATTGGCGACCCAGACGCTGCTCATGAAGAAGAACAAGAACATGCTGGTCCGCGTCGAAGGCGAACTGCCCGTGGGCTGTACCGCCAAAGACCTGGTTCTCTACGTCATCGGCAAGATCGGCACGGCCGGCGGCACGGGCTACGCCATCGAGTTCGGCGGCAGCACGATGCGCGCCTTGTCGGTGGAAGGGCGTATGACGGTCTGCAATATGGCGATCGAGGCGGGCGCCCGTTCCGGCATGGTGGCCGTCGACCAGAAGACCATCGATTATTTTCGTGGCCGTCCTTATGCGCCCACGGGGGCCTTGTGGGATCAGGCGGTCCAATACTGGAGCACGCTGCATTCCGACGAAGGCGCCGCGTTCGATCGCGTGGTCGAGATCGATGCGCGCCAGATCACGCCGCAGGTGTCGTGGGGCACGTCGCCCGAAATGGTGCTGCCCGTCGATGCGCGGGTGCCCGATCCCGACAAGGAAAAGGACGACGTGCGGCGCAGCGGCATGGAGCGCGCGCTCGAATACATGGGCTTGAAACCCAACACCCCGCTTACCGACATCAAGGTCGACCGCGTATTCATTGGTTCCTGCACCAATGCGCGCATCGAGGATCTGCGCGCGGCGGCCGCCGTGGCGCGCGGCAAGCGAGTGGCCTCTTCGGTCAAGCAGGCCATGGTGGTGCCCGGCTCCGGCCTGGTCAAGCTGCAGGCCGAAAAGGAAGGGCTGGACAAGATATTCCTGGAAGCCGGCTTCGAGTGGCGCGAACCGGGCTGTTCGATGTGCCTGGCCATGAACGCCGACCGCCTGGAGCCCGGCGAACGCTGCGCATCGACCTCGAACCGCAACTTCGAAGGCCGCCAGGGGCAGGGTGGACGCACCCACTTGGTCAGCCCGGCCATGGCGGCCGCGGCTGCCGTCGCGGGCCACTTTGTTGACGTACGAAATTTTCGATAGGAAGCCATCATGCAAGCCTTTACCACCCATCACGGCCTGGTAGCGCCGCTCGACCGTGAAAACGTCGACACCGACCTCATCATCCCCAAGCAATTCCTGAAGTCCATCAAGCGCACGGGTTTCGGCCCCAATCTGTTCGACGAATTGCGCTATCTGGATCACGGCGAGCCGGGCATGGATAACTCCAAACGCCCACTCAATCCCGACTTCGTGCTGAACCAGCCCCGCTACCAAGGTGCGTCCATCCTGCTGGCCCGCAAGAACTTCGGCTGCGGCTCCAGCCGCGAACACGCGCCCTGGGCATTGGATCAGTACGGTTTCCGGGCGATCATTGCGCCGTCGTACGCCGACATCTTCTTCAACAACAGTTTCAAGAACGGCCTGTTGCCCATCGTGCTGCCGGAGCTGCAGGTGGCCCGCCTGTTCGACGAAGTGCGGGCGTTCGTGGGCTACAAGCTGCGCATCGACCTGGAAAGGCAGGTCGTGATCACCGAAGACGGGCGCGAACTGGCCTTCGATATCGAGCCGTTCCGCAAGCGCTGTCTGTTGAACGGCCTTGACGACATCGGCCTGACCTTGCAGAAAGCGGATAAGATTCGCGCTTTCGAGGCAGAACGGCTGGCCCGTCACCCCTGGCTTGAATCACGCCCCATTGCATAGGAAGAACAATGACACACAAAATCGCAGTACTGCCCGGCGACGGAATCGGTCCTGAAATCACGGAACAGGCCGTGCGCGTTCTAAGCGCGCTGGGCCTGGACCTTGAACTACATACCGAGCCTGTCGGCGGCGCGGCCTACGACAAGCACGGCCATCCCTTGCCTCCTTCCACGCTGAACCTGGCCAAGGAATCGGCCGCCATTTTGTTCGGCGCCGTGGGCGACTGGAAATACGATTCGCTGGCGCGCGAACTGCGCCCCGAGCAGGCCATTCTGGGCCTGCGCCGCGCGCTGGGCCTGTTCGCCAATCTGCGGCCCGCCATCCTGTATGCCGAACTGGCCAATGCCTCGTCGCTCAAGCCCGAGGTGGTGGCTGGCCTGGACATTCTTATCGTCCGCGAACTGACCGGCGATATCTATTTCGGCCAGCCGCGTGGCGTGCGCGAAGTCGCCGACGGCCCCTTCAAGGGCGAGCGCCAGGGCTTCGATACCATGCATTACGCCGAATCCGAAGTGCGCCGTATTGCGCATGTGGCGTTCCAGGCGGCTCGGAAGCGCAGCAAGAAGCTTTGCAGCGTGGACAAGGCCAATGTGCTCGAAACCTCCCAGTTCTGGCGCGATACCGTCATCGACGTGGCGCGCGAATACCCCGACGTGGCGCTAAGCCATATGTATGTCGACAACGCCGCCATGCAGCTCGTGCGCGCGCCCAAGGAGTTCGACGTCATCGTCACCGGCAACCTGTTCGGCGACATTCTGTCCGACGAAGCGTCCATGCTGACGGGCTCCATCGGCATGCTGCCGTCGGCCTCGCTCAATGCCTCGAACCAGGGCCTTTACGAACCCAGCCACGGGTCGGCCCCCGATATCGCCGGCAAGAACGTCGCCAACCCTCTGGCGACCATACTTTCCGCCGCCATGCTGCTGCGCTATTCGCTTGGCGAAGCGGCCCAGGCGGATCGGATCGAGGCCGCGGTGCAGGTGGTGCTGAGCCAGGGTTTGCGCACCGCCGACATCTTCGAGGCCGGCATGAACCGGGTTTCGACGTCGGAAATGGGCGATGCCGTCCTGAAGGCGCTAAAATAACAAATTACCTTGAGCCCGTTAATCTGTTAACCCTGATTAACGGCTGATTCCCAGCGTGATTTGTTAATGGTATTAAAGCTGCATTACCAGGATCCTGGTAATGCAGCGACGCCTGATTTCCCTATTTTTTAAGTGACAGCAACATGAGCCAAGCAGTAGGTCTGGTCGGCTGGCGCGGCATGGTGGGTTCGGTCCTCATGCAGCGCATGCGCGACGAAAACGATTTCTCCCTGTTCGAACCGGTGTTCTTCTCGACCAGCAATTCCGGCGGTAAAGCACCGGCCTGGGCCGAGGGCGCGGGGCCTTTGCAAGACGCCTACGACATCGAAACCCTGAAAAAGCTGCCCATCATCGTCACCGCCCAGGGCGGTGACTACACCACCCAGGTCTATCCCAAGCTGCGCGCGGCCGGCTGGACCGGCATCTGGATCGATGCGGCCAGCACCTTGCGCATGGCCGACGATGCCATCATCGTGCTCGATCCCGTCAATCGTCCCGTCATCGATGCGGCGCTCGGACGCGGCGTCAAGAACTTCATCGGCGGCAACTGCACGGTAAGCTGCATGCTCATGGGCCTGTCGGGCCTGTTCAACAACGACCTGGTCGAGTGGATGACCAGCATGACCTACCAGGCGGCGTCGGGCGGCGGCGCCCAGCACATGCGCGAGCTGCTTACCCAGTTCGGCCTGCTCAACGTATCGGTCAAATCCCTGCTTGACGATCCGGCTTCCGCCATTTTGGAAATCGATCGCGGCGTATTGGCCACGCAAAAGCTCGAAAGCCTTCCGCGCGACCATTTCGGCGTTCCGCTGGCCGGCAGCCTGATTCCCTGGATCGACAAAGACCTGGGCAACGGCGTGTCGCGCGAAGAATGGAAGGCCGAGGCCGAAACCAACAAAATCCTGGGCCGGGGCGAAGCCTTCGGCACCGCTCCCACGCCCATCGACGGCCTTTGCGTGCGCATCGGCGCCATGCGCTGCCACAGCCAGGCGCTGACCATCAAGCTCAAGCGCGACGTGCCTCTCGATGAAATCAACGATATGCTGCGCGAAGGCTCCAAATGGGCCAAGGTCATTCCCAACGAGCGCGATGCGACCATGCAGGCATTGACGCCGGTGGCCGTCACCGGTACGCTGGACATTCCCGTGGGGCGCTTGCGCAAAATGTCCATGGGGCCGGAATACCTCAGCGCCTTTACCGTCGGCGATCAATTGCTTTGGGGCGCCGCCGAACCTTTGCGCCGCATGCTGCGCATCACTTTGGGTGAACTCTGACAATGCAGAAAACACGTTGCGTAGCCGCGAACACGTTTTTCCCCCGAACCAAGCCCCTGGTTCTTGCTTTTTCGGTCGTCCTGGCCATGTGTTCAACGAGTTACGCAGCGCAGTTGGGCCACGCCCGCATCGTCTCCCAGCAAAACCAGCCGCTGCGCATCGCGGTGCAGGTCAGCGGCTTGAGTCCCGCCGAGCAGCAATCGTTCCACGTCAGCGCCGCGCCGTTATCGGCCTGGAAGCAGGCTGGGCTCATTCCGCCGGTCGATCCCGCGACGCTCGAGTTTCGCCTGGTCGATGGCGCCCGCGCCAACGTAAAAAGCCTGCAAATCAGCTCCAGCCAGCCGCTTGGCGGCCCGGTGGCCGATTTGCTGCTCGAAGTGCAAACGGCCAGCGGGCGGCAGCAGTATCAGGTAAGCGTATTGGCGCCGGTAAGAGCCGGTGTAAGTTCTTCGTCGGCGGCCGGTGGTGGCCATGCCGGCCCTGGGCAGGCGGGCATGGCCCAGTCCGCCTCCAGTCAGGGCATTCGCGTTCGCCGCGGCGATACGCTGTTTTCGATTGCACGCCGCCACGCGGTGCCGGGCATCAGCGTCTATCAAATGATGATCGCCTTGCAAAAGGCCAATCCCCAGGCCTTCATCCATGGCAATATCAACCTGGTCAAGGCGGGATCCACGCTTCAAATGCCCGATTCGGCCGAACTGTCGGCCATTTCCGACAAAGAAGCGCGCCGGCTGTTCGAACGCCAGGCTCAGGAATTCGACGCCTACCGCCAGGGCGTTGCGGCCCGCAAGGGAAGCGCGGCGGCGGGCGGCTCGGCTTCCCGAGGCCAGATTTCCGCCGCGTCGCCAACTGAATCCGGCTCGTCCCCGGATCGGGCCGGCGATAAAGTCGTGCTGTCCGGCTCGTCGTCCTCCGACAAAGCCGCCGACGAGCGTGCCGCCGCCGGCAAGAACCTCGAAGACGCGCAAGGCCGCGTGTCGCAGCTGGAGCAGAACGTCAAGAACCTGAACCTTGCCTTGCAGTCCCAGGGCGAAGCCGCCAAAAACGCCGTCATCGACGGCGCGGCGGGCATCGGGCAAACCGTCAGCGACGCGGCCGGCGGCGCCTCCGACAGCGCCGGCTCCCCCTCGTCCGGCAGGCCCGAAGGCGGCGCGGCGCCCG
>CALMPB010000321.1 GCA_937871985.1 uncultured Burkholderiaceae bacterium | reverse complement strand
TTTCAGCCAGGCGGTTGTAGAACACCACGCGGTGCCATTCGGTTTCTTCGCGGCGTTCGCCCGAGGCCTTGTCCTTCCATTGCGAGGTGGTGGCAATGGAAACGTTGCAGATGGCGGCGCCATCGGGGCTGTAGCGAACTTCGGGATCCCTTCCCAGATTACCGACGAGAATGACTTTGTTGACTGAGGCCATTTATGCCGCCTCCTGTGCGAAATTCATGCGACGCCAAACCTCACGGGTCAGTGCGACATCATTTTTACAGTAACCAATCAGTTCATCCAGACGACCGGCGGCGTAATAGTCATAGACCATGCTGCCGTCTATGTCCCCTTTGCTGCCAACGTTGAGGGCCTGGGCAAGAGATTCGAGCTTTATCCGGTTCCCAAACCCGGCCCATTTGGTCATTGTGTCGTAGATTCTGTCGCTGTAGCGAGATGGCGATACAGGGAAGGTGGCATGTGGTTGCACGCCAAGGATCACTGATCGCTGGAAAATGAATGGCAGATCGAAGTCGATCAGGTTGTGGCCTACGAATTCCGGCAAGCCCATGTTTTGCTTTGCCTGGACGTTCCCAAGGAACACGTTGAAGTCGGCCAAGATTTGACGCTCGTCCCCGTGAAAGGTAATCGGGTTTTCATCATCCGTTGCGACGCCGATCATCAATAATTGTCCCTGGGTTGCGTCGAACGACGTTTTGCGCCAATTCGTGTCTCCAATTTCTTCGGCTTTGGTCGGCCCAACTTTCTCGCACCACATGGCCGCCATCGAGTCGCGGGATGTAAATTTGATCGTGTCTTTATCGGTCATACCGAGATCAGCAGCCATTTGCTCTTTTGTGTAGCCGCTCGGAACTTTCACATCCTCGGCGGCCGCCTTAATGAAGGCGGCACGCGCACCTTCGCGCATATCGGGGAGAGTTTCAATGTCTATGAATACATGGCTCATGCCGCTTCCTTTTGAGGTTCTGATTCGAATTTCTTTTTGAGTTTGTCGTATTCGGCTTTTACGGTGTCCTTCTCGGCCTGGCGCTCGAAAAACTTGTACCAACTGGCAAACACGGCTTGCAGAGCCTCCAGCGTGGCGGCTGCCTTCATCTGGCCGCTTGCTTCTTTCAGGTCGGCTTTGGTTTGCTTTTCAGTATCAACGCCAGCCTCTCGGTTATCGTGCGAATCCGCGTCCTTGTTGTCGTCAATCAGCAGCAGCCCATTTAAGGCGTATTTCCGTGCGTAGCTGGACGTGCTCCCTGTGATTTGGCTCTCGTCCATTCCTTTTTTTGTGGCGGCTTCTCGGGCATATGCCGTGGATTCGATACGCTCTTTGCCGTCCGTGATGGTTGCGGTTGCCTTTACGTAGAATCTATCGCCGAGCATGACCATTTCATCGCTGATGATGATGCTCAATTCGCCCAAAATCGGCTTGACCGCCATCAAAATGTCCTCACAACTTCGGTAGTTGTAGCCGCCGAAGTTATTGCGCTGATTTTTGGGGGCATTCAGTTCTTTCTGGATGGCCGCCAGCTTCGCGTATAGCGTCATATTCCTGCTCCTGTTGATCTAGTTCTTGCTGGTGGGCAAGCGCTGCGCTCTCATCGTCTTGACCCATGCTTTTCCCCTAAAAACCCGCTGCCGACAGGATGATGTCGGCGCTTAACCAGCCCA
>CALMPB010000320.1 GCA_937871985.1 uncultured Burkholderiaceae bacterium | reverse complement strand
ATTTGCTTTATCAAAGACCACCATTGCACCCTTAGTGTGCGCTGATGCACAATGAACCATGGATACGCACCCCGAATGGAACGATCTCAAGGTTTTTCTGGCAGTCGCGCGGCTGGGCACGATCTCCGACGCAGGGGAGAAGCTCGGGATCGAGCACTCCACTGTCTCGCGGCGAATCGACCGGCTGGAAGCGACCTTGCGCGTGGTCTTGTTTGACCGACGCCGCAGCGGCTATTCGTTAACCGATGCCGGCCATGCGCTAATTCCCCATGCGGAGAAAATGGAAAGCGCACTGCTGGCAGCTGTCGAAGAAAGCTTGGAGGCCGCCGACTTCATCAAGGGGAATGTGCGTGTCGGAACGCCGGAGGCGTTTGGGATACACGTGCTTGCCCCTGGAATGGCACAGTTGCGTCAGAAGCATCCAGGTCTGCGCATTGAGCTGATGGCCCAACCCCAGTTTCCCAGCCTGGTGACCAGGGAAGTCGAAATCCTGGTCACGCTTGATCCGCCGCAGATGGGGCGATACAAGGTCGCGAAGCTCGCGCAGATCGATTATTTCCTTTATTGCTCGCCAGGCTACCGGGACGCCCATCCCCCAATACGTGAACTCAGCGACGTCGCCCAGCACGATTTCCTGGACTACATCCACGATGGTTCGGTCAGTGAGCGCTATCGCGTGCTTGAAGAGCTCGTCCTGGAACCGAATCGATGTTTCAGCTCGAACAGCGTGCTTGCACAGCGCTCGGCCGCAGCGGCTGGGCTGGGTCTTGTGTTGCTTACGCCCTATGTCGCAAACGTGAAAAGCGGCGACCTCGTCAGCGTTTTTCCGGATAAGCCTCTGATTACGCGGAGCTTATGGATTGCGGCGCCCGAAGATCTGCTGCGGATCAAACGCTACCAGTTCGCTTGGCGATTTATCCGTGAACAGGTCGAATCGCAGCCGGAGCTGTTTCACCCGCCCGCTTGATTGCTGTGCAGAATTGCACAATAAGGTTGCGGTAAATCCATTGTTCCGGCAACCTCGAATCCCTAGTATCTGGGGGGTTACCACCCACTCAACCCCATTTACTTCGGTTAGAGAATGAGAAAGATATATGGAGATGTGGCCGGCGCCCTGGACGGGGTCATCACGAACGGCCAAACGATAGCTGTCGGAGGTTTCGGCCTTTGTGGCATTCCTTCAGCGTTGATAGAAGGGATGCGTGACAGCGGCGTCGGCAATCTGACTTGCATCAGTAACAACGCTGGCGTTGATGACTTCGGTCTGGGGCTGCTCCTTCAGTCGCGCCAGGTGAAGCGCATGATCGCGTCGTACGTGGGCGAGAACAAGGAATTCGAAAGACAGTACTTGAGTGGCGAACTGGAGCTGGAGTTCAACCCTCAGGGGACGCTTGCGGAGCGCTTGCGCGCAGGCGGCGCCGGTATTCCCGCGTTCTTCACCAGGACTGGCGTGGGTACTGTGGTCGAGGAAGGCAAAGAGACAAGGCAGTTCGGTGGCCAGACCTACATCATGGAGTTGGCACTGCGGCCGGATGTCTCGCTGGTGAAAGCAAAGCGTGCAGATCGGGCGGGCAACCTTGTCTTTGCACGCACTGCTCGAAACTTCAATCCCGACGTGGCAATGGCGGGAGCGGTGACGATCGCCGAAGTCGAAGAACTGGTGGAAGAGGGCGAGATTGATCCTGACGATGTGCATCTGCCAGGAATCTTCGTCGATCGCATCGTCGTCGTACCCAACCCGGAAAAGCGCATCGAGCGCAAGAGTTTCCGTTCACGGCCGCAGTAAGGAGAATTTGAGATGGCTTGGACACATGACCAAATGGCAGCGCGCGCCGCACAGGAACTGCACGACGGCGACTATGTGAATCTGGGAATAGGATTGCCCACGAAAGTGGTGCAATACGTGCCTGACGGCATGCAAGTATGGTTGCAATCAGAAAACGGCCTGATCGGCATCGGACCGCCCCCTTATGAGGACGAAATCGACCCCGACCTTATCGACGCTGCCAAGCAGACGGTGACAACAGCGCCTGGTGCATCCATCTGTTCGTCTTCCATGTCGTTCGCCATGATCCGAGGCGGTCATATGGATCTTACGATCCTGGGCGCCATGCAGGTCAGTGCGCAGGGAGACCTTGCAAACTGGATGATCCCCGGCAAGATGGTCAAAGGCATGGGCGGGGCCATGGATCTGGTTGGTGGGGCGCGCCGGGTCATCGTGCTCATGGAACACAACACGCGTGACGGCGCGATGAAGATTCTGGATCAGTGCTCTTTGCCGCTGACCGGTCGTGGCGTGGTGCACAGGATCATTTCCGACCTGGCGGTGATGGACATCACCGACGAAGGGCTGGTTGTAAAAGAGCTGGCGCCCGGCGTCACGCGCGAGGCATTGCAGGAACAGTCGGAGCCTCCCCTGGTGTTTGCACTCGGATAGCCGATCCAGGCGCGAGGAGGCGACTGATAGAACGTCTTTGTCCAGAAGTCGACCTCCACGCCTTGAGCGATGCCTTCCGGCAGCCGGCCCAGACAGGGCTGTTGATGCAATTGGCTCGCTGCACATCAACAGTCGTCCGAAGAATTCGAACGTCGCGAAAGAACGCATGGAAGTATGCCCAATCGGCGGTGAAATCGGGTTGCGCTTGGGGCTTCGTTAAGCGGGTGGCTTGGCAGCCCGTTGCCGAGTTCCCGAGGTTTTTGGCATTCCGTTACCTGACTCGCGCCTTGACCCGCTGGACAAGGTCGCTCACATGTGGGTCGTGGATCCCCCAGCGCGTGAGCGCGTCGTCCAAACGAGTCAAATATTCACGATTACTCCCGAGTGGGCCGTTTGCCGTGGCGACATCGGTGGCAACCGTGTTGAGTTCATCTGTCGCACGATATTGGGAATGCCTCGTTTCGGCGACGAATGCAATGGCCGAGACGCGCCGCCCATCCGCCAAGCGTGTTTTCGCCCAGACTGGCCGATACAGCCCGTGCACCATTTCACGGATCCACACCAGGCGTAGATCGTCGAGCAACGTATCTTCCGCCAGCCGGAAGGCAAGGCCGCGGCATTCTTTACCTTCCCGCAGCGCCAACATGCGTCCCGGGACCGACGGTGTCGCTCGGCCGGCGCTCAAGCGCAAGCAGAAACTACGGTGCCAGCCGCCAAGCGTTGCCAATTGCTGCTCTTCTGCGTCGATGACCGGATTCCACATCAGCGAGCCATAGGCGAACAGCCAAACGGC
>CALMPB010000319.1 GCA_937871985.1 uncultured Burkholderiaceae bacterium | reverse complement strand
GCCGGCCATCAGGCCGGCCTGCAGCGCCTGCGACAGATCCGGCCCGCTCAGGCGGCCATCGCGGCCGACCGCCACCTGCTTGACGCCGGCCCGATGCGCTTCGAGCGCCAGCGCCGCGCCCAGACGGCGAGCGAATTCCGGGCTGAGCGGCGACGGGACCACACCGCGGATGTCATAGGCCTTGAAGGCGGAAGCGGCGATGTCGACGGGTGAAGATGAGACGTTGGTCTCCACGGGATGCTCCTGATCAGATTCGTTTGACGGGTCGTAGTGGTGCGATGCGCCCACCAGCCATGGGCAAACCGCGCAATCAGCACTCACTCACCTAATTTTGGTGTTCATGCGCCGCCCTTCCAGGCGATATAGTCCGGTGCAACTCCCGGAAAGTTCACCGGGACTATAGATGAAGTTGAGGTACGAAAACCCTGTTTTCTTGTATGACGTAACCCTGCGTAACGGGGCAACAATCCTGCGATACCTCGCGATACCTGGAATCGCGTGACACCCCCCGGTTGCCGGATATACAAATGACAGGCTAAACAATCCTTTGCGCCGGCAACGGACCGGCGCCCACCTGCGGCGAGCATACATGCTCAATCTGACTATCAGTTTCATTGTTTCCCTACTCGTGACCATGCTTATCGTGCGCTTCGCCAATCGCGACGGCGCCGCGGCCGATCACGACCTGGACGGCGTCCAGAAATTCCACGTCCGGCCCGTGCCGCGCATAGGCGGGCTGGGCATCGTCACGGGCTGTACGGTCGCGGTCGCCGCCCTGACCTCGCGCGACTTTCCTTTGGCCATCGACCTTGCCTTGCTGCTGCTGTGCTCGGCCGTGGTCTTCGGGATCGGACTGGCGGAAGACTTCACCAAGCGCATCAGCCCGACCATCCGCCTGCTTTGCGCGTTCGCCGGCGCCGCCCTGGCCGCCGTCCTGCTGCAGGCCACCGTCACGCGCATCGACATCCCCATTGCCGATACCTGGCTGGCCATCCCGATGGTGGGCGGCCTGGCCGCGGTCGTCTGCGTCGCCGCGATGGTCAACGCGATCAACATCATCGACGGCTTCAACGGCCTGGCCGCCGCCGCGGCCCTGGCCATGTTCGCCTCGCTGGGCTACGTGGCCTTCAAGGTCGGCGACCCCCTCATCCTGGGCGGCGCGCTCCTCATGATCGGCGCAATCCTGGGTTTCCTGGTCTGGAATTATCCCTACGGCCTGATTTTCCTGGGCGACGGCGGCGCCTATTTCCTGGGCTTCATGCTGGCCGAACTGGGCATCCTGCTGGTCGTCCGCAACCCCGTGGTCTCGGCCTGGTATCCCGCGCTGCTGTTTATCTACCCCATCTTCGAGACGCTATTTTCCATATATCGAAAGAAATACCTCCGAGGCATGTCCCCCAGCATGCCGGACGGGGTGCATCTGCACATGCTGATCTACAAGCGGGTCATCCGATGGGCCATCGGCACCCACAACGCGCGGCTGCTGACCCAGCGCAACGCCGTCACGTCCCCTTATCTGTGGGCACTCAGTCTCGTCGCCATCGTGCCGGCCACCGTGTTCTGGGACCGGGGACTAGTATTAATGCTATTTCTCGTCGCCTTCATCGCTGTCTATACTTGGCTGTATACAGCCATCGTGCGCTTTCGCACCCCCCGGTGGCTGGTCCTGCACCGGTCCAGGGAATGACTCCAGCGCCGGGACTTTCCCAGATGGGCAAAGACCGCAAATTTCCGAACATTAGTTAAACAGCGTAACAAATTGTAAACGCTGACATCCCTGGGAGCCCGGTGCGCGGCCCCCAGGGTATTACCCCATTCTAGGGACCATCTCCCGTATTTTGTTACATAGCGGAAGTGGAGTGTCATACTTCCCCGCCTATGCTGTCGTCCGTGTGGCTTGCGTTGGCTAAACGGCAGATTTCCATAAGAGCCGTAGTGGGGAATCATGGCGGCCTGTCTCTACCGGTGCTCCAGTTGTACAGGAACGCCAGGCGTCGCTTTCCTCGTCAAACAAGCAAAGAAGCATGAGGCAATAAGAACGCACGGAAGAAATCATGGCTGCAACACAAATTAAATATTTCGGCACCGATGGCATCCGGGGCAAAGTGGGCGGAGCGGTCATCAATCCCGCCTTCGCCCTGCGCCTGGGCCACGCCGCCGGCCAGGTCCTCCTGGCCCAGGCCCCGCGCGGGCATCGCCCGTCCGTCCTGATCGGCAAAGACACCCGCATTTCCGGCTACATGCTCGAATCCGCCCTGGAGGCTGGCCTTTCCGCCGCCGGTGTGGACGTCGTGCTGGCCGGTCCCATCCCCACCCCGGCCGTCGCCTACCTGACTCGCGCCCTGCGCCTGTCCGCCGGCATCGTCATCAGCGCCTCGCACAACCCCTTCGATGACAACGGCATCAAGTTCTTCTCGGGCCAGGGCAGCAAATTCCCCGACCAGACCGAACAGGCCATCGAAGCCGCGCTGGACCAGCCCATGGGCTGCACCCCGTCCGAAGGATTGGGACGCGTGAAACGCCTGGACGACGCCGCCGGCCGCTACATCGAATTCTGCAAGGCCAGCTTCCCCCCGGAAATGGACCTGAACGGCCTGCGCGTCGTGGTCGACGCCGCCCACGGCGCCGCCTACCACATCGCGCCCAATGTCTTCCGGGAGCTGGGCGCCACGGTCATCACCATCGGCTGCGAGCCCAACGGCTTCAACATCAATGAAAAAGTGGGTGCCACCCACCCGGAAACCCTGGCCGAAAAGGTCAAGGAACATCGTGCCGACCTGGGCGTGGCCCTGGACGGCGACGCCGACCGGCTCCAGATGGTCGACGCCAGCGGCCGGATGTACAACGGCGACGAACTCCTCTACGTGATCGTGCGTGACCGCATGACGCAAGGCCCCGTGGCCGGCGTGGCGGGCACCGTCATGACCAACTACGCGTTCGAACGCCGCATGGCCGACCTGGACGTCCCGTTCGTCCGCACCCCCGTGGGCGACAAGAACGTGATGCAAGCACTACAGGACAAAGGTTGGCAGTTCGGCGGCGAAAGCTCCGGCCACATCCTGTGCCTGGACCGCCACTCCACCGGCGACGGCGTCATCGCCGCCCTGCAGGTCATGGCCGCCATGCGCCGCAGCGGCAAGGGCCTGCCGGCCCTGACCTCGGAACTGCACCTGCTGCCGCAGAAACTGGTGAACGTGAAGCTGCAACCCGACCTGGAATGGGAATCCCATCCCGGCTTGGCCGCGGCCTACCGGGAGGTTTCCGCCACGCTGCAAGGCCGCGGCCGGGTTCTGATCCGGCCTTCCGGCACCGAACCCAAGCTGCGCCTGATGGTGGAGGCGGACGAGGAAATGCTGGCGGTCCGATGCGTGGACCGGCTGGCGACGAGCTTGAGCTGACTCACCGGGGAAATTGCTATGGCCAAGCACTGCGGCAACGAGAGACCGACTTGACCGCCCCCTTGATCGCTGCCTCCCGTACTTCACAAGTTTGTGAATAACTGATTTTGCATGTACAAACCGACGCAATCTTTGTCAGGGCTTTCCTGATATAGGAACATCACGACATGCTAACCTTAAAGACCGCCTCGAATTCATTGAAAAACGGCACTTCGACTTTCCGCAATCCCCTTTATGGGGGATTGATACGGCTTGTCATGCTGATCAGAATGCCGCCGTTGCGCTGCTGGATGCAGCCTGCCTTGCTGCTGGGCGGCCGATAGGCGACGGGCCACCAGGGAAATTTGCGCCCGGACTAGATTCGCGGACTTCGATTGAACGGGGAACAAGCAACCATGCAGACGAACCTACATGCCCTTTTCTTTTCCTGGCCTCGACAACGGGAAATATCGGTCGGCGCCCTGAACAACACCATTGAAGCTCCGCCTTGCTACTTACGATTCAACACGTCGCCCGCGGAGCAACCACCTTTCGACTCCGCCTATCCACGTGATTACCTGTCTCCGCTTCCCGCGCCAGTTCCTTGCCATTCCGTGACCAGAACAAGATTTTTATAAACGCTTACCACGGCGAGAACCCTGCATTTGGCGCAGGAAATCATACACTATCGCAACAATCTCTATGACAAATGATTGATTTTGATATTTGGCAAAAAGGACTCACAGCAGGTATTTTGACTACAGTGGCCATAGCCAGCCTAATTCCTGTAGCCAGAAAATTTCAACTGCTTGATTTTCCTGCAGGCCGTAAAGACCACAGCCTTCCGACTCCCGTAGTCGGTGGACTGGCGATGATCATCGGCATTCTTGGTTGTTATCTTTTTTTTGATCTAAGCCCGGAAGCCCCCCTCTCTCAATTCTTGGCTTTTGCCGTAGCCGGGGGGCTTCTGATCGTCGTAGGACAACTGGATGACAAATTCGACCTGCCGTGGTGGTTTCGCATTGTTGTCCAGATAATAGCAACGCTAATTACCTCGACCTGGGGCGGTGTAAGAGCCGAACACCTGGGGCCGCTTCTAGGCCTCAATGATGTTTCGTTGGGCATGTGGTCAATTCCGTTCACGGTCTTCGCCACGGTGGGACTCATCAATGCGCTGAACATGATCGATGGCGTAGACGGCTTTGCCGGCTCTCTTTGCCTGGTCGCACTAATAATGCTGGCTGCAGCCGCCAACTATTCGGGCAATACGGCGCTTACCTCCGACATCGCTCCGATCTGCGGCGCTCTTTTCGCTTTTCTAATTTTCAATTTCCGCTTCCCATGGCGCAATCGCGCCAAGATATTCATGGGAAATGGCGGTAGCGCCTTTCTTGGCTTCACTGTTGCCTGGGTGTCATTTCGACTCACCCAGACCCCCGACCACCCTGTTACGCCAGCACTCGCCTTATGGCTCATTCCCGTTCCGCTGATTGATTGTCTGGTTCTAATGTTGCATCGCGTACGCCGCGGCTCTTCGCCGTTCAAGGCCGATCACAATCATATACACCATCTCATGCGGGACGCGGGGGCTAGCCCGATGCAAACCGTCTTGCTACTCGCCTTGTTTAGCGTCTTCACAGGATTCATTGCGGCTCAAGCACTCAGGCACAACTTCAGCGCGGCTACTCTGCTGGCGACATTCGTCGTCTGCTGCGGCCTGTGGTGGTGGCTTACCGCCAAACGGGAACGGGCCCTTCGATTGCTGCGCACGGTCTTGTCCCCGTTCCACAAAAGAATACGGGAAAATAGCCCCGCACAGGGAAAATCGCCACCTATCCGACAACAACCCTAGCGTCCAGGTTTCTCTTTACCTGCCGCCCCGAGGCCAACGGGCACGCTAAGAACACGGTCTCTATCGACACGAACGTCACCAATACTTGAGGCTACTTTTTTTGGTAAATGGACACAGCGGGCCAGCGCAGGGGAGATAGCTTCCGCTTGCGCAACCCGCCCCCCCAGCACCAGAACAAAGAGCCTGGCCCACAACAGAATATTAATTTCGTTGAGAAGAAGCGTAGAGTAGCGTAACCGCGAAAGTCAGAGTAAAACCTCAGCCCAAAAACAAGGCTAGAAACGCCGGCCTTTTCGACTCCCCATACAGATATTCCTACTTCACGCTCATTGACAAAAAGTCGCTATGCAACTTTCAAACATCAAACTCGCACTGATTGGTCTTGGTTATGTCGGCTTGCCACTCGCGGTAGAATTCGGAAAGAAACAGCCTGTTGTTGGCTTTGACATCAACGCCGAGCGAATAAAAGCTCTCCAAACCGGGCACGACTCGACTCTCGAGGTGAGCAAAGAAGAACTGCAATCCGCCGCTGGATTGCGCTATAGCTCACAAATCGAAGATTTGATGTCCTGCAATGTCTTCATTGTCACGGTTCCCACCCCCATCGATGAGCACAAGCGTCCGGACCTCACGCCGCTAATTAAAGCATCCGAAACAATCGGTAAAGTCCTCAAGAAAGGGGACATCGTCGTCTACGAGTCAACTGTCTATCCTGGAGCCACTGAAGAGGACTGCGTCCCTGTTCTCGAA
>CALMPB010000318.1 GCA_937871985.1 uncultured Burkholderiaceae bacterium | reverse complement strand
GACTGGCTTTTGTCATCAACCCAACATATTTATGATAGGTTTTCCTCGTGCTTATCGCGGTGTGCATTGGCGTACATGCCGCCGGCGCACAACGCCACTACAAATAGGGTAAACCCCGTAACTGCCAAGAATGATATTGTGTCCATAGGAACACTCCCTTTCCTATTGATCACTGCTGGTAAGCAGTAAGCCAACTACCCAGATGATAACCCCGATGGTGAAGACGATCAACGCGGCGTTGCGCGGGACCGTCGTATCCACGACGAAGCCAATGAGGCCGATGCCAATGGCATTGACCCCAATCTTCCGGGCGTCTTCGGCCAGGCATTTCACAGCATGCCTGGAGGCAAGTTTCCAAAAATGCTTGGAGACAAAGGACAAGGCATCAGGGGTTACAACCTGTTTGAGCCAAGTAATAAGACGATTTTTCATAAGCATCCTCCAAAGAAAAAATGGGGATGCTCTACCCCTGGGGGTAGAAACACCCCCAGGGGTTAAAAAGGTTTACCAGTCGAATACCGGCAAACCATCAAGTGTTGATGCGTTGGAATCCAGAATCAAAATGCGAGTGTCGGCTTGCGCAGCAAGGAACAACAGCTCGATCAGTGATTCGGGAACGCCGGCATCAACCATTTCTTGCTTCAAATCGGCCGCACTGCTTTGGCCAATTGTGTTTCGAAGATTTTCATCCGTCCAAGGGGTACAAATTAGTTTGACCCCAACGGCTTGATCGTCAACGGTGAACGCCTCGAAAAGCGGTGTGTTGTCGCTTGTGGCTTCGAAAAGAAAATCGATAGCATCTTGCGTCACATGGGAATTGCAGATCTCCCAGCAACGGCTGAAAAAGCCGGATTGGAACTTGACCTGTTCGATGACAGCCTTTGCGGAATCCGCAGTCGGGTAGTCGCCAACGTGAACAGGGTCATCACCACATTTGCCTATGAGCTCGTAGACGATAGAGCGAACCGTGCCGTAAGCCCAATCCGAACGATCTTCCTGGGCATCAGGCTCCGGATTGCCGGAATAAATCAAAGCAACGTCATCGTTGAAAATACATTGCCCATCAATCAAAGAGTAATCTGATGCGTCCGCATTCAGCGAGTGAACCGATCTATAAGCCATTGGGAACTCGCTACCATAGTCAATCATCACCTTGCGAACTATCGAAAGGTTGCTAAGGCCACGATAAAAAGGATTGCGTTCAGACATAGTGATCTCCTAAAAAAGTAGAGCTGGCCGCCTTTCGACGACCAATGGCTCTTGTTAAAAAAATGAATTAAGCAACCTGCCATCCTATTGCCGTGTCGAAACGACGTTGCCAAGAATGAACGAACGAAAGACCCATATCGAGTAATCGTGCGACCTTATCCGGGTCGACCTTATCGAACCAGTTAGGGTCGTTCGGCGCCAACTTCGCTTCGAGATTGCGATAGCAAGCATTCAGGGCATCTAACGCTTCGTCGTCAGGACCAAAGGTGTCAGCTAGGCCAAGGCGATCATCGGGCACGATGAATAGCGCCCGATCCTCTTCACGCACATACCAATGTCCATGTTCAAAGCAAGGCGCTTTGTCCATGGCATCAAATAACGTGCCTTCAGGGTCAAACGCTTTCCATACGCCACCATCAGGCGGTAAAGAATCATTGCCATGAATACCAATGAACCAGGCCTCAGCATCCGGATTGCTGGCCGCCATTTGAACTTCGCCACCGCAGTGATCGCAGATCAACGTGGCAAGCCCCGTCATGAAGGCCTGGTATTTTTCATCGCTATCGAGTTCCCCCAATCGCTCTGGGTGAATCAGCAGCGAGTGGGTGATGACAGCCAATTCCGCAGCCGAAATTTGCTTGCTCATAGCTGTTCTCCTTCGGCCTTGGCAGCTGTAAAGATTGCAGCGACTTGAGAGGGCATGACTTCAGCCACATGTGGACGTGAGGCATACACTTCTTTTGCACCACCTTCCAGAGCGGGACGCCAGACGCATTCGCTCGCATCGCACCCTTCAATGTCATCGTCCTGGGTAAGAAGCTCAAGCGGCACCGTGGAGGCAACGCGTTGAAGCACTCCCTCACTGAACTCGACCACAACACCAATGCGCTGCGGCTGGGAACGCAAAAGCGACTCCAGGTTAAGAAGAACCTGGTCATCGACGCTGCTCCCCAACTTGCGCAGTTCATGAAGAGCTGCTTCGAGCAAACTGCAATCGACGAGAACCTGAGGAGTAGTCTCCAACTCTTCATTTTCACGAGGCAAAGACATATAGGAATAAGTAGACATGTAAAGCTCCAAAAAATAGGAGCCCCCCCTTCGGGGTGGCCCCGGAGGGATTAAAAAAATTGAATGGGAATTCCTTTACCACGTAGGCTTGGAATCACTGCGCTTAAGACTATGCGGCAAGGCTTTCAGGTTCACACCAAAGTGCTCTAAGTTCCATTGCCACACTGATCATTTCGGAGTGCCGAACGGCTTGATGCAGTTCGGAACGGCCATGTTTTACGTACTCGTCCACTGACATGCTGCGCCAGTTTGGATGGGGCCTATCAGACAAAAGTTTCCAAGGCCTTCCAGGACTTTCACGACGAAAAGCGTAAAAAAACGAGTCGTAATGGCCACGGAAATTCTTGAACTCTTCACCCACAATTTTGACGGCGGAGCCATCGCATCTCGTGATGATGCGTTCAATCTTGACCATATTGGCCTCCAATAAAAAACAGGAGCCAGCCCATAAGGACTGTGGCTCCCATATGGGTGAAATTACGTGGCCGAGCGGTTTAAGCGTTCGGACAATTCGAGGGCCGCTTCTTCCGTGTCTGTGTCGGGGAAGTGCCAGACACGAGTTCCTGAATGAAAAACGCCCCACTCTTGCCTTTCTTCGTCTTGGTTGTAATAACGCCCGACAGAAAAATGTGCAGTTGACATCATGACTCCTTTGAAAAAAACGGAGCCATCCCGAACGGGGACTAGCCCCGTAGAGGGTGAATGCTACGCAAGTGCTTCGGCATACTCGATCTTGGCCATAGCCTTTGACCGATTCGCCTCAATGTATTTACGTAGACGGTCTGGGCGGGGGAAACCTTCC
>CALMPB010000317.1 GCA_937871985.1 uncultured Burkholderiaceae bacterium | reverse complement strand
CTTCCTCCCGATGCAGACTTTAGATCCTCGTGGGACAACTACATTCGAGAATGCACGCTCACCAAAATAGATCTGGGCAAGACAACCGTTGACGAAATAGTTGCGGAACCCTTGCCACAAGCCTTGCGCTTCGAGTCTGAGCTATTCGGAACTCGAATCTTTCTCGGGACTTCCGGGGGTGAAGACGTGACCTGCACCCAGGGTTATACCAGCCTCGTCGAGGCTACGAATACCGCAATCAGCAATGGAAATTACTTGCTTTCCCGAGCCCTTGGGCAAGCACTCGGTATTGAAACCCCCGAAAACCCAGCAACGGAAGATGCTGTCCTGAAGATCAACGACTCACTTCAGGCGCTGCGGTTCTCACAGGGAGGAGCCCTCGACTACATCAAAGCTGCAGTCTTAATGCCTATCTATGAACAGGCGGTCTCCGGCAAATACCAGGACATGCAAGACATTTCCTCCGCCATCATGATTAATCAGGCTATCCAACAACGGAACACGCAATGGGCCGCCGAACATTCGATGTTCATGTCGGTCGTGCGGCCGATGCAAACTTTTTTTGAAGGATTCGTCTATGCGATCACGCCCTTAATCGCGGTGCTGATCATCATGGGAAACTATGGGCTGTCACTCGCCTTCAAGTACTTGCAGACGTTGTTCTGGATCCAGCTTTGGTTGCCGCTCCTGTCGATCATCAATATGTACATCTGCACCGCCGCAGCCGGCGAAATGTCCATGTACGACAATTCACAGATGACCTCGATGTACGGCATGACGGGGATCAACGACGTGCTGCAAAACTGGATCGCCACGGGCGGCATGCTTGCCGCGTCAGTTCCTGTGATTTCCTTTTTCGTTGTCTCGGGGTCAGCGTACGCCATGACCGGCATCGCCGGCCGAATCGGCGGGGGGGATCACGTTAATGAAAAGATTGCCACGCCCGATGTCTCGCAGCCGGCTCCGCTCATGCAGCAGCAGGCCTCCTACACCAACAACCCATTGGCCGGCGCCATGATGACCGGCTCCGAAAGCCTTGTTGCTGACACGAAGGTAGGTGCCTCGCTCTCCAAATCCGCACAATCCGCGCACGGGAACATGGTGCAGGACCAGCAGGCGTTTAATAAAGAACTCGGCCGCTCTGTGTCCAGCCTGGCCTCGCGCCAGCAAATGCTGTCCTCGATGTCATCATTGGGCCGGACCGTGGGCTCCATGGGTTCGCAACAGTCATCCATGATTAATAATACTGCGGACTCTATTGCAAAAGATTACGGGCTTGGCAATGAGCAGCGCGATCAGGTGATGGGTGTGCTGTCTTTAACTGCATCTGGTGCGATTACTGGTGAAGCCGGCGCAAAAATGTTGAATGGCATATTCAACGGCGGGGCAAAAGGACAAATTGGTGGATCTGCAAGTGCAGATTCGACACACAGTACCGCCAAAAAAATCACCGGCTCCGATATGACCAAACTTAGTGAAAGTCTCGGTTTTGACAAAAAGGACACGGAACAATTAACAAATCAACTCGCTCATCGCGTCAGCACAGATGGCGGAACGAAATGGATCAGCAACCTCGATGACCAAGCGCAAAAGTCGCTAAAAGAATCGGCAAGCCGTGCCATATCTTCCAATGACAGCTATCAACAAATCAGCCAAATGCAGCAGAACCTGGGCGCTGAGTCGACGATGAGCATGCGACAAGTGGGAGGTCTACTCGCGTCGTCGCCCTTGGCAAAAGAAGCGCTCAATGACTTGAACAGCTTCTACAATTCCGGCCTTGCCAGCCCTCAAATGCAAAGCTCGGCGCTCAGCATGGAAAACCTGTATCGCTCTCTTGGGATGGGAGAACGCGAAGCCAGAAATACCGCTCGTCTCGAAGCTATGTCCAATCCCGAAAACGCCGCGGCCGGCCAACCCACAATGGGGCTTCTCGCGGCCGCAAACATCATTTCCAAGGCAACCGGCAAGGGTGGTGTCATGGATGCTGACCCTCACGCTAACGCTGGCTTGGCAAAACCTGGATTTAACGGAGCTGGCCTTCAAGGTGAAGTGCATGGGGGTGTCGCCCCGGCCTCGCAACTGGCTTTGCATGATCACTGGGATCAGGTGGGCAATTCCTATGGAAATATCAATACCGCATTCAAGTACCTGGATGAAGGCTCCAATGCGCTGGATGGACGCCAAATCGTCAGC
Source organism: uncultured Burkholderiaceae bacterium (assembly GCA_937871985.1). Next base: position 163 of record CALMPB010000317.1, on the reverse strand, counting down.
GGGGAACACCAAAACAATCTCCTGCAGCTTGGCGACAAATTCGGGAACGACAGTTCGGAATTCCGCTCAAAGCTTGCCAACCCCATTGCCCAGAGAATTATGCGTGGCGATACCACGGCCGGCATGAGCGAAGCCGCCAAGTTCTATGGCCTCAATTCAAATG
>CALMPB010000316.1 GCA_937871985.1 uncultured Burkholderiaceae bacterium | reverse complement strand
CGCGCTTCATGGTGCTCGACGACGTGACGTCGAGCTTTGACGCCGGCCATCAGTTCGCGTTGATGGACGGGATGCGCACGCTGTTGCGCTACGGCGCGGTGCCTGATGGTTTGCAGTTCATTATCCTCAGCCACGACACGAGCCTGGAGAAATATTTCGACAAGCTAAACGGCACAACCGACTGGCATCACCAGAAGCTTCAGGGAATGCCGCCGAAGGGCCGGCTCATGGTGTCATCGCAGGAAGCGGACCGGCTCAAGGCCCAGGCATTTCAGTACCTCAACGCGGGACAACTCGATATCGGTGCGCCGTTTTTGCGCCAGTATCTCGAATACAAGCTCGGGCAGATCATATCGAAACTGGAAATCCCGGTTCCTCCCGACTATGCGACACGAGGCGACAAGCGAACGTTGTCCACTTATATCGACGCGATTACCGAAGCTGTGACGCTGTATCAGGCCGCGAACCGATGCGTCTTGGCACCTCAGCAAATCGCCGATCTCCAGAACCATCATGCGCCGTCGATCATCGGCAATTTCGTTAGCCACTACGAGACCGGCGCGGGGACCCCCTTCAATGCTTATGCTTTGCTCGGTGTGCTGCAAAGCATCGACGGTCTAGCGGACTGCTTCACATACGTTGACCCTACAAACGGTCAGAAGAAATATTATCGCCGACTTGATCGAAAATGAGATCAAGTCGGCACGAAGTAGGCGTGCACCAGCTTCGAGTTTTGACCGGCCAGGGAGAAAGATGACTGTGAGTGGACTTGATTTTCGTCAAACGTGGCTATGGCGGCAAGCGTTTCTAAACCCGCGTTCAGATTCTACCACGGACGAACAGGAGTTCTTTAGGACGCAGTACCTATCCATACGGGAAAGGGCTGCCCATCTCGTTTCGCGCATCGCTGTCGATCTGCCAGGGATGACCGTCCATGACGTCAGCCACCTGGACGCCTTATGGGATACGGCGTCGTCCGTTGCTGAGGGGGCGGTAAACGTCAATCCCGCCGAGGCCTTCGTGCTTGGCGCGAGCATTCTTCTGCACGATGCCGCTATGAGCTTGGCGGCATATCCCGGTGGTTTGGCGGAAGTTAGAGCCACCGTGGCATGGAAGGACGCTGTTGCCCGCCTCGCGTTGGCGTCAGAAGAGGGCGGAGGGGCGAAATTCGACGTTGAGAGTCCGCCGAACGATATCTTGCAAAGAATTATGCCCGATGTTCTTCGCCGGCTGCATGCGGAGCGGGCCGAGGAACTTGCCGAGCAGGCATGGATCGCTGCTGACGGTTCACAGGTCTATCTCGTTGAGGATTCAGAATTGCGTCGGTTCTACGGACCGACGATTGGTCAGATCGCCCATAGTCATTGGTGGTCGGTGCAGAAACTGGAGCAGGAATTTTCCGAGGACTTAGGTGCGCTCGCACATAGGACCCTTAATCGAGTTGATCGGGTAAAGCTCGCCTGTTTGTTGCGCGTCGCCGACGCCTTGCATCTCGACAGCCGCCGCGCCCCCAGATTCCTTCGGGCGATAACAAATCCGAGCGGTATTTCGGCGCTCCACTGGGCGTTTCAGGAACGATTGGCAAGACCGCATATCGAGCTTGACGCCGTGGTCTTCACAACTGGGCAGCCTTTTGGGCGGGAAGACGCCGAAGCTTGGTGGCTCGCATATGACACCCTGAATTCGGTCGACCGAGAGCTTCGGGACGTCGACCTGCTGCTGCAAGGACGCGGTCGCGAAGTGCTGAAAGCCAGACGTGTCAAAGGCGCAGGATCGCCGGAGATGCTAGCGCGTACAGTTCAGACGCGTGGCTGGCGCCCAGTCGATGCACGGCTTCAGGTGTCGGATGTTCCGCGTATCGTAGAAAACCTTGGCGGTTCTAAGCTCTATGGCAACGACCCGACTGTTGCTCTCCGTGAGCTGATACAAAACGCCGCCGACGCTGTTCAGGCGAGGCGAAAATTTCAAAAACGACCTGCGGATTGGGGCCTGATTACAATCGGCCTGTTGTCGGACGCCGACAAGGTGTGGCTGGTCGTCGAGGATACCGGCATCGGCATGTCCGAGCAGGTGATGACC
>CALMPB010000315.1 GCA_937871985.1 uncultured Burkholderiaceae bacterium | reverse complement strand
TCGGAGTTGCCGGTGCCCTTGAATTCTTCGTAGATGACCTCGTCCATGCGGCTGCCGGTTTCAATGAGCGCCGTGCCGATGATGGTGAGCGAGCCGCCTTCTTCCAGGTTGCGGGCCGCGCCGAAAAAGCGCTTGGGCCGCTGCAGGGCGTTGGCGTCCACGCCGCCGGTCAGCACCTTGCCCGAAGCCGGCACCACGGTGTTGTAGGCGCGGGCCAGGCGGGTAATGGAGTCCAGCAGGATGACGACGTCTTTTTTCAGTTCGACCAGGCGTTTGGCCTTTTCGATGACCATCTCAGCCACTTGCACGTGGCGGGTGGCGGGCTCGTCGAAGGTCGATGCCACGACTTCGCCGCGCACCGTGCGCTGCATTTCAGTGACTTCCTCGGGGCGCTCGTCCACCAGCAGGACGATCATGGTGGCGTCGGGATAATTGGTGGTGATGGCATGCGCAATGTGCTGCATCATGACCGTCTTGCCCGATTTGGGGCTGGCCACGATAAGGGCGCGCTGGCCTTTGCCCATGGGGGCGAAGATGTCCAGGATGCGGCCGGTGATGTTTTCTTCGCTTTTGATGTCGCGTTCGAGCGTCATGACTTCGTTGGGGTGCAACGGGGTCAGGTTTTCGAACATGATGCGGTGCTTGATGACCTCGGGCTGCATGCCGTTGACCTTGTCGACCTTGACCAGGGCGAAATAGCGCTCGCCGTCCTTGGGGACGCGCACTTCGCCTTCGATGGAGTCGCCGGTGTGCAGATTGAAGCGGCGGATTTGCGAAGGCGAAATATAGATATCGTCGGTGCTGGCCAGGTAGGAGGTTTCGGGTGAGCGCAGGAAGCCGAAACCGTCGGGCAGAACCTCGAGCACGCCGTCGCCGAAAATCTGTTCGCCTTGTTTGGCGCGGCGCTTCATGATGGCAAACATGATTTCCTGTTTGCGCAGGCGGCTTGCGTTGTCGATTTCCAGGCTGGCGGCCATTTCCAGCAGCTGCGAGACGTGCAGAGCTTTTAGTTCAGTGAGGTGCATGAGAGAGGAGAGGGGGGAGTTGAGCTGGGGTGAGAGAGTCGAGCCCCAGGCTGGCTCGCAAGCCCCGGGAGGGCTTGCGCACAAAAAGGGTTAAACGGATTCGTCGAGGAAGCTGGCGAGCTGCGACTTGGACAGGGCGCCGACCTTGGTGGCGGCGGCTTTGCCGTCCTTGAACAGCATAAGCGTTGGAATACCGCGCACGCCGAACTTGGCGGCCGTGTCGGGGTTTTCGTCGACGTTGAGCTTGGCGATGGTAACTCGGCCCTGGTATTGCTTGGCCGCCTCGTCCAGAAGCGGCGCAATCATTTTGCAGGGGCCGCACCACGCCGCCCAGTAGTCCACAAGAACCGGGCCGTCGGCTTGAAGCACGTCGGCCTCGAAGGAGGCATCGCTCACGTTTTGGATAAGTTCGCTCATGATTTGGATGATGTAGATTGAAAGTGAATGCTTACTGCAACGGTACGTACAGCCATACGATATACGAAGAGGAGGCAGGGCCGCAACACAGATATATGGGAGTGCCGCCTGGTTGGTTCGCATACCCGGCTTGGGCGCCCGAACCGAACTGTGCGAACCAGCGCACTGGCAACCGGTAGTTGGGCGGCATGATTTTACTTGTTGACGACAAGCATACCATTGTCGGCGGCTGCCTGCATTACCTATGTCTTTTACCTGTGTATTTATGGACACATTTTAGCCGATCCGGAGCGGGATCGTGCGACATCCGTAAAATAGGGCTTTTGATCCACGAATTTTTTGGGGATAACTTGGCTACACCACGCTACGACGAAGCTTCAATCCGGGTTCTGAAAGGGCTGGAACCGGTACGCCAGCGGCCCGGCATGTACACACGAACCGAGAGCCCCCTGCATATCGTGCAAGAGGTCATCGACAACGCGGCCGACGAGGCGCTGGCCGGGTTCGGCCAGCAGATCGACGTCACGCTGCATACAGACGGCAGCATTTCGGTCGAGGACGACGGCCGGGGCATCCCGGTCGGCCTGCATCCCGAAGAGCAGGTGCCGGTCGTGGAGATCGTGTTCACCCGCCTGCACGCCGGCGGCAAGTTCGACAAAAAGGCGGGCGGCGCCTATGCGTTCTCGGGCGGCCTGCACGGCGTGGGCGTGTCGGTCACCAATGCCTTGTCCACGCGGCTCGAAATCACCGTATGGCGCGACGGCCATGAATACCAACTGGCATTCGCCGATGGCGAGGTCGAACGGCCGCTGCGCGAAACCGGCACGGTGCCGCGCAAAAAGACCGGCACGCGTGTGCGGGTGTGGCCCAACCCCAGGTATTTCGACAGCGCCGTGGTGCCGGCGGCCGATCTGGTGCACTCCCTGCGCAGCAAGGCCGTGCTGCTCAGCGGCGTCAAGGTTGCGCTGACTCTCGAGAAAACCGGCGAGACCCGCCAGTGGCAGTATGCCGACGGCTTGCGCGGCTATCTCAATGAAGCGCTGGGCGATGCCGAAAAAATCGTGCCGCTGTTCGAGGGCCGCCAGTATGCGGGCGACGACGACGAGTCGTTCGCGGAAGGCGAGGGCGCGCAATGGGCCGTGGCCTGGACGGTGGACGGCAATGTGGTGCGCGAGTCGTACGTCAATCTTATTTCGACGCCGGCCGGCGGCACGCACGAGGCGGGGCTGCGCGACGGCCTGTACAGCGCGGTCAAGTCCTTCGCCGAGTTGCACGGCCTCATCCCCAAGGGGGTCAAGCTTTTGCCCGACGACGTGTTCGCGCGGGCCAGTTTCGTGCTGTCGGCCAAGGTGCTCGACCCGCAGTTCCAGGGCCAGATCAAGGAAAGGCTCAACAGCCGCGATGCCGTGCGCCTGGTCGGCGGCTACGTCAAGAACGCGCTCGATCTTGCCCTGCATGCCAATGTCGAGGCGGCCAAGAAGCTGGCCGAAAGCGCCATTCGCCAGGCCCAGGCGCGCACGCGTTCGGCCCAGAAGGTCGAAAAGCGCAAAAGCTCGGGCGTGGCGGTGTTGCCCGGCAAGCTGACCGATTGCGAATCCTCCGATTCCACCCGCACCGAGGTGTTCCTGGTGGAGGGCGATTCGGCCGGCGGCTCCGCGAAAATGGGGCGCGACAAAGAGTTCCAGGCGGTCTTGCCGTTGCGCGGCAAGGTGCTTAATTCCTGGGAGGTCGAGCGCGACCGCCTGTTCGCCAACAACGAAATCCACGATATTTCGGTGGCCATCGGGGTGGATCCGCACGGGGCGGACGACAACGTCGATTTGTCGGGCCTGCGCTACAACCGCATCTGCATTCTGTCCGATGCCGACGTCGACGGCTCCCACATCCAGGTCTTGCTGCTTACCTTGTTCTTCCGGCATTTCCCCAAGCTCATCGAAGCCGGCCACGTCTACGTGGCGCGCCCGCCCTTGTTCCGCCTGGACGTTCCGGCGCTGGGCAAGCGGCCGGCGCGCAAGCTGTACTGCCTGGACGAGGGCGAGCTGAACGCCGCCCAGGACAAGCTGCGCGGCGAAGGCGTGCGCGAAAACTCCTGGAGCATCAGCCGTTTCAAGGGCCTGGGCGAAATGAGCGCCGAACAATTGTGGGACACGACCATGAATCCCGATACCCGCCGCCTGATGCCGGTGGGTTGCGGCGAGGCGGGGGTGGAAGCCACCGTGCGCATGTTCGACATGTTGATGGGCAAGGGCGAATCCAGCCAGCGGCGCAGTTGGCTTGAAGAAAAAGGCAATCTGGCCGAGGTGGATATTTAAATTATGGATGCAACACAAGCAGGTTTGTTCGACAGCCCGAGCGACGGCGAAAGCCTGACGCTGGCTGCCTATGCCGAGCAGGCATATCTGGATTACGCGGTTTCGGTGGTGCGCGGCCGTGCCTTGCCCGAAGTGGCCGACGGCCAGAAGCCCGTGCAGCGGCGCATACTTTACGCCATGGACGCCATGGGACTGGGCCCCAACGCCAAGCCGGTCAAGTCGGCGCGCGTGGTGGGCGACGTGCTGGGCAAATACCACCCGCACGGCGACCAGGCGGCCTACGACGCCATGGTGCGCATGGCCCAGGACTTCACCTTGCGCTATCCGCTGATCGACGGCCAGGGCAATTTCGGTTCGCGCGACGGCGACAATGCCGCCGCCATGCGGTATACCGAGGCCAGGCTGACGCCGTTCTCCCGCATACTGCTGGACGAGCTGGACGAAGGCACGGTCGATTTCATTCCCAATTACGACGGCAGCCAGAAAGAGCCCCAGCTTTTGCCGGCGCGCCTGCCCGTCATGCTGCTGAACGGCGCGTCGGGCATCGCGGTGGGCATGGCCACCGAAATTCCGTCGCACAATCTGCGCGAAATCGCCCAGGCCTGCGTGGCCCTGCTCAAGAATCCCAAGCTGTCCGACGAAGAATTGTTCCAGTTGGTGCCGGGGCCCGATTTCGCCGGCGGCGGGCAAATCATTTCGCCGCCCGAGGACATCGCCCACATCTACGGCACCGGGCGGGGCTCGATCAAGGCGCGGGCGCGCTGGCAGTTCGAGGACATGGCGCGCGGCCAGTGGCAATTGGTGGTCACGGAATTGCCGCCGGGCACGTCTTCGCAGAAAATCCTCGAGGAAATCGAGGACTGCACCAATCCCAAGGTCAAGGCCGGCAAAAAAAGCCTGACCAGCGAACAGCAGCAGATCAAGACGCTGATGCTGGGGCTGCTGGATGCCGTGCGCGACGAGTCGGGCAAGCAGGCCGCGGTGCGCCTGGTGTTCGAACCCAAGACCAGCCGCATCGATCGCGACGAGTTCGTCAATACCCTGCTGGCCCGGACCAGCCTGGAAGGCAGCGTGTCGTTCAACCTGGTGTGCATCGGCACGGATGCGCGCCCTGGGCAGCGCGCCTTGCGGCAGGTGCTGGCGGACTGGCTGGCCTACCGCACCCAAACGGTCACTCGTCGCACCCAGCATCGCCTGGACAAGGTCACCGACCGTATCCACGTGCTGGAAGGGCGGATGGTGGTGTACCTGAATGTCGACGAAGTCATCCAGACCATCCGCGAGTCGGATGAGCCCCGGGCGGCCCTGATGCAGCGCTTCGACCTTTCCGAGCGCCAGGCCGAGGACATCCTGGAAATGCGCTTGCGCCAGTTGGCGCGCCTGGAAGGCTTCAAGATCGAAAAGGAGCTGGCCGAGCAGAAAGAAGAGCAGGCCAAGCTTGCCGAGCTGCTGGCCAACCCCGCTTCGCTCAAGCGCCTCATGATCAAGGAGATCGAAGCCGATGCCAAGCAATACGGCGACGACCGCCGCACGCTGATCGAAACGGCCGAGCGCGCCGTGGTGGAAACACGTGTGGTGGACGAGCCCGTTACCGTCATCATGTCGCAAAAGGGCTGGCTGCGCGCCCGCCAGGGGCATGGGCACGATGCGTCCCAGTTCAATTTCAAGACCGGCGATGCGCTGTACGACGCCATCGAATGCCGCAGCACCGACAACCTGGTGGCGCTGTCCAATACCGGGCGGGCCTATACCGTGGCGGTGTCCGGTCTGCCTTCGGCGCGCGGCGACGGCCAGCCCATTACCTCCATGGTCGATGTCGAGCACGGCACGCGCATCGTGCACATGATGGCGGGCGCCGATTCGCAGCGCTATGTGCTGGGCACGCAGGGCGGCTACGGATTCCTCACCACGCTTAAGGACCTCACCACCCGCCAGCGCGCGGGCAAGCAGTTCGTGTCGGTGGAAGCCGGCGATGCCTTGCTCAAGCCGCTGGCCCTGAAGGCGGACGATGCGCAACTGGCCATGCTCAGCAAGAAAGAGCGTTTCCTGATCATCGACCTGGCCGAGCTGAAGGCGCTGTCGGGCGGCGGGCGCGGCACCATATTGATGGGCCTGGATGCGCCCGACATCCTCGTGCAATGGGCGGCCTTCGGCCCGGCGGGCCTGGTCGCCAGCGGGGTGTACCGCAACAAGGAAACGGAAGTCGCTCTTGGGCCGCAGGAACTTGCCGACTACGCGGGCAAAAGGGCGCGCAAGGGCAAAACCTTGTCCGTCAAGGTCAAGCAGCCCGTTTTGCGCGCCGCCTGACCGCGCCAACCCCGGCGCGAGCCGCGTGAGCGCTGCGCGTCGGGGGGCTTTTTCGTCGGGACGTTCTCGGGGCAAAAGACGCTTCCTCGATGGGTGTCGGCGGGGAGCGGGCGGGGGCCTGAGCAGCCCTTGCGCCGCTGGGCAGCCTGGCGGCGGCCGGCATTGGCCGGCAAAGGCTTAAAATAAAAAGGTTTTTGTTGTGTTGAATCCTGTTTAAAGAATGTCATGAGCTTCAAGGTTACTGTTCAGTCCACGCACCACGAATTCACGGTTCAGCCCGGAGCCTCGGTGCTCGACGCCGCCATGGAGGCTGGCATCGTCCTGCCTTACAGTTGCCGCAGCGGCGCCTGCTCCACCTGCAAGGGCAAGGTCGTGTCCGGGACGTTCGAGGCGGGCTCCTGCCCCGGGCAAATCCTTTCTCCCGAAGAGCTGGCCGAGGGCTATACCTTGTTCTGCCAGGCCAAGCCGACTTCCGACATGGTGATCGAGGCGCGCGAGATCCGCATGGCCGACGATATCCAGATCCGCAAAATGCCGGTGCGGGTCATGGACCTGGAAAGGCTGGGCGACGATGTGGCGGTCGTGACGCTGCAGATGCCGCCGGCCGAGCCCTTCCGGTACTACGCCGGGCAGTACATCGAGTTCATCCTCAAGGACGGCCGCCGCCGCAGCTATTCCATGGCGAACCCGCCGTCGGCCGACAACAAGGTGCAACTGCATGTGCGGCACATGCCCGGCGGCGCATTCACCGATCATGTGTTCGGCGCCGGCGCCACACAGATGAAGCTGCGCGAGATCCTGAGGGTCGAGGGCCCGTTCGGTTCGTTCTTCTTGCGTGAAGACAGCGACAAGCCCATTGTGTTCCTGGCCAGCGGCACCGGGTTCGCGCCCATCAAGGCCATTGTCGAAAACATGATGCGGCAGAACACGGCGCGCAAAGCGGTGCTGTACTGGGGAGGGCGCCGGCCCGGCGACCTGTACCTGGACGCCCAGGCCCGGCAATGGGCCGAACAGTGGCCGGGGTTTTCCTACGTGCCGGTGATCTCCGACGCGCTGCCCGAAGACGGCTGGACGGGCCGCAGCGGCTTCGTGCACTTGGCCGTGCTCGAGGACTTGCCCGATCTTTCCAGCCACCAGGTGTATGCTTGTGGAGCGCCTGTCATGGTGGAAAGCGCGCGCCGCGATTTCGTTCGGCAGGCCGGTTTGCCCGACGAGGAATTCTTCGCCGACGCGTTCACCAGCGCGGCGGATGCGGGCAAGTAGCAGGCTTGAGGCCGGGCGGAAGAAAACCAGGCCGGCAAGGGCCATCGATGTGTAAAGGTTGGAACCATGAAAGTAGCGGTATTGGGTAGCGGGATTATCGGAACGGCAACCGCCTGGTGGCTGAACCAGGCGGGGCACGACGTGGTGGTCATCGATCGGGAGCCCGGGCCGGCCCAGGAAACCAGCCGGGCCAACGGCTGCCAGATATCGGTGTCGTATGCCGAGCCCTGGGCGAACCCCCAGGCGCCGCTGCAGCTGCTCAAGTGGCTGCTGCAAAAAAACGCGCCGCTTTCGTTCCGGCCGCAATTCGATCTGCGCCAATGGGGGTGGGGGCTGGCCTTTCTGCGTGAATGCCTGCCCAGCCGCCTGGCTCCCAACATCAAGGCCATGGTGGCCATGGCCGAGTACAGCCTGCATACCTTGCAGGGCATGCGCGCCGACCTGGGCATCGAGTACAACCATCTGGAGCGCGGCATTCTCAACTTCTACCGGGACGACGAAGCGTTCGACGCCTCGCAGCGGGCGGCCGGCGTCATGCGCAACTTCGGGGTCGACCGCCGCATCGTGGGTCCGGACGAGATCGTCGAGATCGAACCGGCGCTGGCGTCGATCCGGCACAGCATCGTGGGCGGCGACTACACCCCCGAGGACGAAAGCGGCGACGTCTATCTGTTCACGACCGCCCTGGCCGAACGCGCGCGCCGGGCCGGCGTGGAGTTCCGGTTTTCCACCCAGGTCAATCGTTTGCTGGCCGCGGGCGGGCAGGTGCAGGGAGTGGAGCTGGTCAAGCCCGACGGCCTGTTCCAAACCGTTACCGCCGACGCCTATGTGGCGGCCCTGGGGTGCTGGACGCCGCATCTCGTGGCGCCTTTGGGCGTGCCTTGCCGGGTGTATCCCGCCAAGGGCTATTCGGCTACCTTCGATATCGTGGACGAGTCGGCGGCGCCCAGCGTCAGCCTGACCGACAGCGCCCACAAGGTGGTTTACAGCCGCCTGGGCAATCAATTGCGCATGGCCGGCGTGGCGGAGCTGGGCGGCTATTCCCGAGCCCTGAATACAAACCGTTGCGAAAATATGTCAAGTTTGGCGCGCGGTTTGTTCCCAACCGCCCTTGATTTTGATAATGTTCAGTACTGGTCGGGTTTGCGTCCGTCAACCCCCTCCAACGTCCCGATAATCGGCCAAACACGCATCTCCAACCTGTACCTGAACACCGGTCACGGCACCCTGGGCTGGACGATGGGGGTGGGTTCCGGGCGCGCGCTGGCCGATATCATTTCAGGCAATACCCCCGAGCCTGTTTTTCCTTTTATAGGTTGATAGCAATTCATGAAGATACATCGGCTTTTTAGCGTGCCCAATCTAGCGCGCACGCTGTCGCTGGCCAGCGTATTTACGTTTGCGGGCATGCCGCAGGCCTACGCCGCAACCGATATTCAGGTCTGGCATTCCCTAAACGAGCACAACGCCGGCGTTTTTGAAAAACTCGTCAAACAATTCAACCGGGATCAGGACGACGTCAAGGTCACGGTCAAGGCCTTCGACACCAACAACGCCATCGAATCCGCCCTGGCCGAAAGCGCCAAGAACAAAAAAACCCCCAATCTGGTGCAGCTCGACAACAACCGCAATCCGGATGCCATCGCGCAGCGCCACTACATTCAGCCGCTGTACAACCTGCTGGCCAAATACCCCATCAAGGATGCCAAGTGGTTCGTGTCGCCCGACGCCGGATTCATGCGCGACGGCAAAGGCCGCCTGCTGGCCTTGCCGTACATGGTCGAGGTGCCCGTCATGTTCTACAACGTCAGCGCCTTCAAGAAGGCGGGCATCGTTCCGGCGCAGCCGCAACGCTCGTGGCCCGGCCTGCAGGATCAACTGGTCAATCTGGCCAACAAGGCCACGCGCAATTGCCCGCTGGTCACCGACGAGCCGGTTTCCATCAACCTGGAAAACCTGGCCGCGGTCAACAATCAGCGCTACGTAACCGTGGAAACCGTGGCGGTTCATAGCAATAGCAAGGGCAAGAAAGCCAAGGTCAAGTCCACGGTCGAGCCCGCTTTCATCTTCGATTCCGTGTACGTGAAACATTTGTCGCTGATGATCAGCTGGGTGCGCAGCGAGCTCATGCTCAAGCCCGACCAGGAGGGTGTGGCGGTCAAGCGCTTCGCCAACAACGAATGCGCCGTGCTGATGTCCGATTCCAGCAACCTGGGCGCCTTCCGCGACAAGAACATTCTGGATTTCGGCGTGTCGGGGCTGCCTTACTACCCAGAAGTCACGTCCAAGCCTGGCAACCCCTTTGTCGACGGCGCGGGCTTTTGGACGACCAGCGGTCATTCCACCGCCGAAGACAAAGCCACGGCGCAGTTCCTGGCCTGGCTGTCGCAAACCAAGAATGCCGCCGCCTGGTACCAGAATACCGGCTACCTGCCCCTGACCCAGCAGGCTTTCAACAGCACCGACGCCTCGTACTACAAGAACCTGGGCGACTGGCGCAACCTGGTGGCGGTATACGCCAATCCCCAGGTGCTGACTTCGCGCAGCTTCAATGTCAGCAACTACCCGCAAATACGCACCATGTTCCACCAGCAGCTCGATCGCGCGCTCAATGGCAAGGAACCCGCCGTGCCGACGCTTAGCGCCGCCTCGGCCGAGGCCGACCACTTGATGCACGAAAAATAAGCCGTAGGCCGCCTGGCCTGGCTGGGCTAGGCGGCCTCGATGGCAGGGTAGAACTCGGCGTTCTCCCTTTGCATGCGCTGGTATACCATTTTCAGCACGGTATTCGCGTCGTGGCGAAAGCCTTCCGCTTCGCGGGCCACCTGCGTGGGGGTGTTCCAGCGCCGCGAAAAGGCGGTGTAGGCTTGCGCAATATCCTTCATTTCGTCCTGATAGGCGCGTCCCATGGCGGCCAGTTCTGCATGCGCGTTCTTTTGCAACGACGGGTACAGGATGCGGTCTTCGATGGCCAGGTGAACCTTGATGATGGAACTCAACGCGACAACCTGGCCGGCAATGAGTTCGGCGTTTTCCGCGATGCCCGCCTTGGCATAATTGCGCAGGGCGGCAATGCCTTCCAGGATTTTCTCGTGCTGGGTCTTGAAGCTTTCGATGTCCATGCTTGTTCCTTGCGTTGCCTGTGTCGTTGCTGATGCCGCGTGAGCGGATCATGTTCCTCTTAAAGATGTATATTAAATATATCTTTAAGGAATGGCAAGCGCCGCAAGCGCGATGGGGTTTAGCCGCGCTTTTCGACGAGAAAGTCCGTGAGGGCGCGAACCTTGGGCGGCATGCGGTCGCGTGAAGGAATGTATAGATAGAATCCCGCGAAAGGCTTGCACCATGGTCGCAGCACGCGGATCAGCGAGCCGTCCGAGATGTGCCGGCACACGGCGATATCCAGGTGCTGAACCAGGCCTGTGCCCAGCAGGGCGGCGCGGATCATGCTTTCGTCGTCGTTGGTGACAAGCGAGCCTTGTGGCTCGATCTCGAAAGCGTGCCCGTCATCGGGCGAGGTGAATTCCCAGCGGAAGACGGCGCCGCTGGATGTGTGGCGGTAGGCCACGCAGTCGTGCCCGGCCAGGTCAGCGGGCGTGGCCGGCATGCCGTGGCGCCGGAAGTAGTCGGGCGAAGCGACGACCGCCATTTCCAGCCTGGGCGAGATCGGCACCGCCACGACATGCGGCGCCAGGCTTTCGCCCACGCGGATGCCGGCGTCGCATCCGTCCGCGATGATGCTGGAAAGGCCGTCGTCCATGACCAGTTCCAGCCGCAATTGAGGATAGCGTGAAAAAAACTCGGCCAGATACGGTTCGACGAGTACTTTTGCCGCGGCTCTGGATGTGTTGACCCGCAGCAGGCCCGACGGCGGCGCGTCCGCCGCGCCGACGCTTCGCACCGCCTGCTCGATGACGCCGAGCGCCGGCTGCAACTGGTCGAACAGGCGCTGGCCTTCTTCCGTGAGAGACATTTCACGCGTCGTGCGGTAGATCAGCTTGACGTTCAACTGTTCTTCCAGGGTCTTGAGGCTTTGCGACAGCGCCGCGCGGGACACGCCCATTTCGGCCGCGGCCTTCGTGAAACTGCCGTGGCGGGCGATCTGGACGAACCAGGCCAAAGGAGGAAGCTTGGAGGGTTCCATAGGCTCTATTGTTAAGAGTTGCTTATCACTGTGATCACCATATGAGGCTTGTGGCGAACCAATCCATCTTCTAACATTTTCTCCATGGCGCGGGCAAATGGTTTTTCAAACACACGCTCGAGCAAGCACCACGCATTCATGTCGTATGCACACCGCGGGCGCCGCGTTGCCGCGCCTCGCCTCGCCAATAATGATCAGGAGTTCAGCATGACCGCAAGCAGCATCAAGAATGTCACCATCAAGAATCTTGCCTGGGACACGTCCGCCGACATCTATCTGCCACCGGATTTCGACGAGGGCGGGAAGTATCCGGCCATCGTCAGCACGCATCCCATCGGCAGTTGCAAGGAGCAAACGTCGGGAAATATCTATGCCGCCGCCTTGGCCGAACAGGGCTTTGTCGTCGCCGCGTTCGACGCCAGCTTCCAGGGAGCCAGCGGCGGATCGCCTCGCTTCATCGAGGATCCCGCGATCCGTGTGTCGGATATCCGCTATGTCGTCGATTACCTCGTCACGCTGCCCTATGTGGACGAGAACCGCATCGGCGCCATCGGTGTATGCGGGGGCGGCGCCTATACGGTCAATGCGGCCATGACCGATCATCGGATCAAGGCGCTGGTTTCGATTACCGGCGTGAATTTCGGCCGGCTGATCCGCGAAGGCTTCAGCAACTTCGACCCGGTCGGCGCGCTGGAAGCCATGGGCAGGCAGCGAACCGCCGAAGCCCGTGGCGAAAAGCGGAGCATCATCGACTACCTGCCGCCTTCGGAGGAAGCCGCCAGGGCAAGCGGAGTTACCGACATCGACGTGCTCGAAGCCACCGATTACTACAAATCGCCGCGCGGCCGGAAACCTAATGGCGCCACCAGCGGCCTGTTTTCCTTCAATAGCGCAGCCATGGCCTGGGATGCGTTCGCACACGCGGAAGAGCTGCTTACCCAGCCGCTTATGGTGGTCATCGGCGACAAGCCCGGCGGATTCGGCGCCTACCGCGACGGATGGGAAATCTACGGCCGTGCCGCCTCGAAGAACAAGCACATCGTGGTGGTGCAGGGCGGGTCGCACTACGACTTGTACGACCAGCCCGAGCCCGTGGCGCAGGCCCTGGCCAAGGTCGTGCCGTTCTTCAAGGAGAATCTGTAGCCGGCGATGGCGGTTCATCGAACCGTCAACACAGCGATATGCCCGGCTCTGCGTAGCGGGGCGGGCATATCGTGGTTTCAACGTCCCGGAGAACCGTTCATGAGTCCGATAGGCGTTTCAATACTTCTTCTTTTACGCGCTGCGAGTTCAGCGCATCGTTGTGTGTGAAGAAAATGCTTTTTGCCGTGGCTTGTTCTTGGATGATGTCGTCTTTTCCAAGACCGAGCCTGGACTCGATGGCAAGAAGCAGTTTGTCGAAGGAATGGACGACGGGGCCGGGGAAGACGAGCTTCATATCGTAGAGCAGGCCATCTTCATTGCTCATGTAATGCTCGATATCGTAGCCGAAGCAGATGACGGGCTTGCTCAGGTACAAGGCTTCGATATAGACGCTTGAGTAGTCCGTGACAAGCAGGTCGCATTCTCTGGCCAGGGCGGAAAACTCGGGAATGACGGCCTGCGACATATCGAAGATCAGTTCATTGTCTATGTACTTGTCGAGATTGAAATAGCTGGCGCTATTCTTGAAGTAATGCGGCCGATAACCCAGGATTGCACCTTGCGAGCGCAGAACGGTTTTAAGGCTTTCGATTTCCTCATCGGAAAACTGGTAATAGTGCCCGGCGGCGCTGATATCCGTCTGGCGGTAGGTCGGGGCGTAAAGCACAAGCTTTTTCCCCTGGCATCTTTGGCGTATTAATTGCAGCGAGTCGCGGATATAGCGCGGCAGACGGCTTTCCGGCTGGCTCAGGAAATCGTTTCTGGGCAGGCCGGTGTTCCAGACCTGACGATAGTTCAATGGGTAGAACATCGCGCCCATGGCATAGCTGTCGATGTCCGAAGAAGCAATCAGGCCGGCGTAGCCGAGTCTTTCCTGGCGGCGATACGTTACCCGGTCGGTATGCCGGAGGGTTTCCTCGTTGGCGGCGTAGAGCAGGCGTTTCAGGGGAATGCCGTGCCATAGGTTGACGACCAGCCGGTTGCGCATGGTCAGCTTCAGGATGCTGAAGCGCCCGCCGCCCCAGCGCAGCGAATAGTCCATCGAGATCGAGTGCGTCAGAAACACGACCTTGCAGCGCGCAAGCAAAAGCAGGCCACGCAATGTGCCGTGCCGCATTACTTCGTAGTTGACGGCTTCCTCTATCTGGAGATCCGGGGTTGCGCCGCGATAGAAGACCACCTTGCGGATATCCGGGTCTGTTTTGACCAGCTCGAACAGGGCGCGCTGGTTCTCGATGAAGCGGCCGGTGTGCAGATGATGCGTCGCGAACGCCCAATGGTCGGCGCGCTTCCGGGTCAACCGGTCGAACAGCCGCCATAGCGGATGGAGCAGATGGAAAAACAGGCGTTGCAGCATGAGTCGTGACTTCCCCTTTGTCAGTCGAAACGTTCGACGATCGAGGAAATCAGGTCGAGCGCGTGCTTGAGCTCGCCGACATGTGTTTGATCCAGGATTTTGAGGGTTTTGCGGATATGGGTACTGGAAATACCTTCGGTGCGCGGCAAATATAGAACCTCGCAATACGCTTTCAGGTCGTCGAAGCGGCCTTCCCAATCGCTTCCCATGCCGAATATCGAGACGTCATGCTGCTTGATGTCTGCGATTTTTTGTTCCCAGCAGGTTTCTGGAATGGCGAGATCGACGCAGTCCAGGGCCTGCACGATTTGAATCCTGTCGGCAAACGGCACCACGGTCTTCTTGCCTTTGAGCTGATTGAATTCGTCGGTGGACACCCCGACGACCAGGCGATCGCCATGAGCGCGAAGCCGCTGCAGCAGACGAAGGTGCCCGATATGGAAAAGGTCGAAGGTACCGTAGGTCAGTATGGTTTTCATGATTTCGGAATGGCTCGGGCAATCGTTTATGGTGGTGGTTTACCTGCACGCCATGTCATGAACTCAGGACGTCCAATGGGATGGGGTTTTTCTGGAGGAAGTGGATAGGTTTGTCGAAGAGATAATGAATCCGTTCGCCGGGAATGCCGGCGTTCGCGGCCAGCGCCGATATGGCCTCGCGGTCGGGAACGATGGAGCTGACGATGACCTCGCAATCCGGATATGCGGCGAGGTCGTCGGTGCCGATGATCGGCTTGCCGCTCAGGCTTTCTCCGATGCGGCGATTGTCGCGATCGACGATTGCCGCGACTTTCGCGGCCGGCAGCGTATTCAGTATCCTTTGGCAGCCCGATGCGCAGCCGAAGATAACGTAGTGCGCTGGCGCCTGCTCGAGCCGATTCAGCGCGTGTTCGATTTCAGCCTGGCAGGCCGTATGGACCGATTCCAGGTAGGCCATGGCCGGCAGTGTGCGGGGTGGATTGGCGTAAGAGGCAAACAGCCACAAAATACGCTGCAGAATCAAGGCGACGAAGTCGTTGGCGTAAGCGCCTTCAGTGAGTTGATCCAGTTCGATGTACGAGCGGATCATGGCCGTTTCATGCGTTGCTTTGAAACTTGCGTCAAGCAGCGTTTTGCGCGTCCATGACTGTTCGGTTCTGTAGCGATACAGCGACATGGGCCGGGCGAAATAGAGCGCTCCCTGCTGCAATGCCCCGAAAAACTGGAAGTAGATCTCTCCCAGCGTCAGGTATGGCCGGGCCTTGAGGAAATCCAGAAAGCGGATTTTGGCCGGCTGGCGGATCATGCAGGAAGCCAAGGGTATCCAGCCGCGAACCCGGTGCATGACTTCGGCGAAGGATACGATGGCGTCGGTCGGTTTGTAGTCGCCGTAGATTCGCGGCGGGCTCTCCTTTTCGTGATAGTCGACAAAGACAGCCGAATGGAACGAAAGATTGATTTCGGGGTGCGCCAGCAAGCCGTCTACTTGCGTCTGCAGTTTGGTTTCATCGGTCCAATGGTCATCGCCCTCGCACATGGCGACAAAGGGCAGGTTGGCGCGGGGATAGTTGAAGTGTACGGAAGGATAGATGCGCTGGGAGTGCTGGTTGACCGATTGCAGGATGGGCTTGACGATCCTGGGGTAGCGAGCGGCGTACTCTTTGATGATCGATGCGCTTGCGTCCTGCGAGGCGTCGTCGTGCACAAGCAGTTCGAAGCCGAAGTCGGTCTTTTGATTGAGGATGGAGTTGAGCGCATCGCGCAGGTACGCTTCGTGGTTGTATACCAGCATGCAGATGCTGACCAGGTCGCCGCGTTCGGGGCGCCAGCCGGCAACGATGCTTGCCTCGGAGGGAGGTTCCCGGAGAACGGCATAGCTCATGACGCGTTGCCTTCGTCGTTGACCAGCTCGGCGATGCCGAATCCGGAGCGGCCGAATTGGTTGCCGTTGTAGAACACGAATTCGCGCCCGGATAATTCGAAATAATACGGGTAGGCGATGCCCTCGCTATCCCAGCCGCTGGCCGATGGCAAAAGTCCTGTCTCGTCATCCATGCGCCGCCATGTTATTCCGTCTGTCGATTGGGCATAGCCCGCCCTGTAGCCGTTGGCGGAGGTGTGGCGGAATCCGGCGATGCTGCGCCGGCTGTAATACATGTGATAGGTTCCATCACGCTGCCAGACCGAGGGGCGTGCGCAGACCTCGAGTTCGTCCTGGGGCTGGATGACCTGCAGATTATGCCGGGACCAGTCCAGGCCGTTTTCTGACGTGGCATATTTGATCTGGTAGTCTATTTCCGGTTTCCCGTCGACGATTTTCCATTCGTTGCCCGAGGTGTACCAACTCTTCCACACACCGTTCTCGCAACGGATTTCGGCTGCGCCAACGTAGTAGGGCTCGTCCTTGGTGCGATCCAGGACGGGACCGTCGAAGAGGCGCCGGAAGGTGGTTCCGCCGTCCTCGCTGATGGCGACGCCCACGGCATTGCGCATGTGTATGGTCGTGCTCGTGTTGACTCCGATGTAGTACATCAGGATCGTATTGCCGTTGCGCACGATGGAGCATACGTTCGCTCCGCTATCGTCGAAGGCGCCGATCTTGCCGAGATCGATGATGGGCCGATCGTGAACGTACTTTATCTCCGTGAGGTCATGGGGGTTCAGGTCGATGAAGGTTGTCCGGGTGCGGTTATGCTCATCGCGGGCGCCAAAATAGACGCGAAGGGTGTCGTCATCTATCAGCAGGGGCGTCGGCTTATGGCAGTGTGAGATGTCAAAACCGTGGCGACCAGATACGTTGTAGATCAAACCCAGTTTCTTGCATTGCATGGCATTTTTCCTGTGAGTCTTGTTATATGAGGTGGCGTGACGTGGCTACTCGCCGTATACGGCCCAGGCCCCAAAGGGATGGAAGTTGCTGCGACGCAGCCGAAGACTGTTGAGGCTCAGGATTTCATCCACTGCCCGGGTTTCTCCGGGGAAGGGCTTGCAGTTCAGTTCGTCGAAGGCGAGCACCGATCCCTTGACGAGCCGAGGGCGGATCTTCTCGAGAACGGCTTTGGTCGGGGCGTACAGGTCCATGTCGAAGACGGCCAATGAAATGATGGCGTGGGGGTTTTCGTCCAGCCAGCGATCGATCGTGACGCTGGCATCGCCTTTGATCAGTTCGAATTTCTTGATGTGGGAAAGCGGGGGAAAGGATTCGATCAGCGTCAGGATGCGGTCGAGTTCGGCCTCGTGGTTGTCCTGCGTGTATAAGTCCCCTTTACGATAGTGGCTTCCGTCCTTTTCGTGGGCGGCTGTGAATCCTTCGAAGGTGTCGAATCCATGGACGGTCCGGCTGTGGTTGAACGGTTCGTAAACGCTGCGCAGGTTGATGAGCTGAGTCAGTGTCGCTCCCCATTGGACGCCGAATTCGCAGATAACTCCTGGGACAGGGATGATTTTCTGGTACAGCTCATTCAAATAGAGGACTCTGGACAGAACCGTGACGTTCATCGTCAACAGACTCTGCTTGTTCCAGTTTTCGTTTCCGAATTTAGGCAGCAGCGCTTCCGTCGTCTGTCGAAGCTCGGCCAGGGCCGAGCGTGCTTCGCTCGTGCGGAACGACAGCAGATCTTTGCGCGGGGCCGCGTCGCTGTCGGGCGCCTTGGGTGCGGAGCTTTTTTGAGCCATGTGTTGAGTCCTGTCGGGAGTGGGTATTGATGATTGACTGCTTACAGCAAGGTTTCGACCATGTCGGGTGCAAAGACGGGAATGCCCAGGCGTCGGGCCACGTCATTTCGTTCCTGGAACGAATCATCGATGAAGATCGCATCTTTGGCATCGATGTGGGCCGACTTGGGCGCGCCGTCGGTAATATGGACAATATGATTGAAAAGGGCTCGCAGGCGGGCGTTATCAAGGGCTTCATCCAGGTCGCCGGAATGCCGGGTGAGCAGGGAGACCGTGCATCCGTCGTTGATGGCCTTGTATAGAAACGAGACCAGTTCGTGGTTGACTTTTCCCTTCAGCAACAGGCAGTCGTCCAGATCCACGTAAACATGCCGGTAATCAAGCTTGATGTGGTAGCGGTTTTCCAGGGCGCGGTCGAACTCGATCGGATAATGGTTGCGGGTGACGGCTACAGGCCAGTCGAAGGCGTCAAAAGCGCTCAATAGAGGCAGGTTTACGCCGATGCCGCGCTGTAGCGCGGAAGAGCCGGCGAAGCGGGCGGCGACTTCCAGCAGTCGGGGCCGGCCATCGGCATCCAGCTTGGCCTGAAAGAACCAGGCGCCGCGCGGCCGCAGGCGGGAATTGATGATTGCCGCCCAGTCGGCGAAGACATCCGCAAATTCGGAACTGGGCGACGTGTTGACGCTGATGCCGTTGCTGATCCGGTTTCTTCCTCGCGCTGCGTGAAAATGAAGCGTTCCATGGCGATCCGAGAAGCAATCGACCGTCCATTCTTTGCCTGGCAGGCATTCCAGGATCAACATGGTCTGGCCGGACTGGCGGGCCAGCAGGCCGGCGGCGTCGGCGGCGCTGTCGGCGCGCGCGGCATTGCGTGAGCCGTAGCCCCGATCGGGTTTGATGAAGACGGGATAGGCCGGTACGGCGTCCAGATCCGGGTAGCGCCGCGGCGTGGGAATCAGCCCATCCAGAATGTCGTAGGTGGCGCTTTTCGAGGCGCAGATGCGCGTGGTCTCGGCGGAGCTGCCGATAACGCGTATGCCGAGCTGTTCCGCGAGGCTTTGCAATGTATCGGCGACCGCGTCCATCGTGGGATAAATGGCGTCGATGCGATGCTTTTGAATGACATTGGCTATTAGCGGGGCGAATTCAGGGCTGTCGTGAAAGGGCAGGCCGCCCAGATACTCGTCGTAGACGAAGCGCCCGTGGTCATCGACGCTGGAACCGCCTATCAGATCGAAATGCGTGGAATAGCGCAACGCCCGGTGAACCTCCAGGCCAATTTCCGAGCCGCAGGGAAAGATCAGGATGCGCTTGCTCATCGGGCTGTCTGCAGGATGATGTCTATCAGTCGCTCCTGGTCGTCGACATGGAGGGTCGGATAAATAGGCAGGCAGATCACCTGTTCCGCGAGAACGCTGGCGTTGGGCAAGAGTCTGCTGGCGGCGCTGGGCAGTCCGCGATACATGGGAAACGAGCTGATGAGTGGATAGAAGTAGCGCCGGGCGTGGATATTGTGCGTTTTCAGTCGTTTATAAAGATCGTCCCGGCTGATCGGATGCTCCGGACGGACGAATAGCGGACAATACGCATGGTTCCACTCGAGGTTGGCGGGTATTTCCTGCATACGCAGGCCGGGAACGTCGGTGAAGGCTTCCACATAACGCTGATAGATGACCGCGCGGGTTTTGAGCGCCTGGTCTATATGCTTGAGCTGCAACAGCCCCATTGCCGCGCTGACCTCGTTCATCTTGCCGTTGATGCCGGGGGCGACCACGGTGACCTCGTTGGCGAAACCAAAGTTCTTCAGGTAGTCGATGCGCTGCTTGATCTTGGCGTCCGGGCAGACGATGGCCCCGCCTTCGAAGGTATTGAAAACCTTGGTGGCGTGAAAGCTGAGGACGGCCAGGTCGCCGTGGTTCAGGATGCTGCCGCCGTCTTGCTTGACACCGAAAGCATGGGCGGCGTCATAGATGACCTTGAGGCCATAGGTATCCGCGATTTGCTGGATGCGTTCGACATTGCACGGAATGCCGTAGCAGTGCACGGGCAGGATGGCGGAGGTTGCGGGTGTGATGGCTTCTTCGATGCGCGCGGGATCCAGATTGCAAGTGTCGGGGTCGACATCGACGAATACAGGCTTGATGTTGTTCCACAACAGGGAGTGGGCGGTAGCGGCGAAGGTATATGGAGTTGTAATGACTTCGCCGCTGATGCGCAAGGCCTGGAGGGCGGTGAGCAGGGCAAGGGTGCCATTGGCAAACAGGCTGAGATGTTTGACTCCCAGGTAATTGGCCAGCTCCGATTCCAACTGGACATGGAAGGGGCCGCTGTTGGCGAGGCGCTTGCTGGCCCAGATTTTTTCAAGATACGGTACGAACTCTCCCAGGGGTGGCAGGTGCGGCTCGGTGACAAAAACAGATCGCTGGGGGTTCATGACGTTTAGTTGGCAGGTGGGCTATGGAGTGTCGTCAGGCTTGCTGAAGCACCTTGTTGTACAAGTTATCGATTGAGTTTCGCGATTTTCAGTCAAATCTTACATGCCCGTATAAAAAACAAATGGTTGATTAAAGGGGCGATTTCGTTCCAAAACAAGTGTTCGCCTGGGTGGCGGGGCAGTTATGCTGGGCATACGCCCAGCGCGTTGGCTTGGGGTTTCGCGGCAGCCTCCCGGGTGGTGAGGGCTGAGAATCCGCATGCGCGGTAAAAGCGCGACAAGCCGCAAAAACAGAGTCAATTATGAAAGATTCCGCCTCTTCCGAAAATTTTCAGCCCAAGGTCACGGTTGCCATTCCTGCCTATAAGGCGACCTTTCTCGAGGCCGCGATACGCAGCCTTCTCAGTCAGGACTTCACCGACTACGAGATCGTCATTTGCGACGATAGCCCGGATGAGTCGGTGAAAAAGGCCATTGATCCATTTTTGATGGAACTGGGCGAGCCGAAAATTCGCTACTTCAAGAATGCCAAAAGGCTATGGGGCGGCGGCAGTCTGTCGAGGTGCATCGAACTGGCTCGCGGCGAGTACATAAAGCCGCTGTTCGATGACGACCTGCTGCTGGCGGGCTGCATATCGACATTGGCCGCCGTTCTGGATGGCCATCCAGAAGTTTCATTGGTGTCTTCGCGACGCTATCTTGTCGATGAAAATGGAGAGCTTCTGCCCGATTTCATTGGCAATGTCATGCCATTCGAAGAGGACTCATGCGTGCACGGGAAGGATCTTGTGTCTTTCCTGGGCGACAACACCTTGAATTTCATCGGTGAGCCGTCGACGGTGATGTTCCGCCGTGAACACGTCTTGACGGAAATCGGGGCCTTGTTTCACCTGGGCGGGCAGCATATTGCCTGGGTGGGCGACCTGGCCATGCATGCCAAGCTGCTGCGCAAAGGCCACTTGGCCATGCTGTACAAGGCCTATTCCTGCTTCAGGATTTCCTCCGAGCAATTTAGCCATAGGGGGCGTGTCTCTCCTGGCGTGGGCGACAAGGGGCACGAGGACTTCAGGCGCATGATTCGCGAATTGGGGTGGTATCGCTCCAGCGACAATCATCTGGTCAGGGTAAAGCCGCTCGCACATGACAGGCACGCAGGTTTTGAGCCGGTCGAGCTATTCGAGCGCATCAGCCAAAAGCATCATGCCCAGAATGTGATGCAGTTGCAGCGGAAGTGGGGCGTTCCCGAATGGCTGGAGGCTCGCGCGCCATCCCCGTCCCGCGTCCTGGCCATCCAGACCATGCTGCAAGCCAACCCCGACGTCGGAACCCTGGGCATTGCGATTATCGTGCCGGATGGCGCGGATGAACGGGCGCTTGCGGACACCCTGGACAGCATCCGCGGCCAGCATCGACCGGTCGACGGCATCTGGGTCGTGGGTAAGGCGGATATTGCGGACGATGGCATCGAGCTCCTGGGGGAGGGCATGCCTTGGCCGCGGCGGCTGTCCGATCGTATTGAACGGGGCGGCGCGCCCGATTTCCTGTGCGTGCTGCATGCCGGCGATCGATTATTGCCGCACGCTACGCTGGTAATGGGCGAATATCGCCTGCGGCAGCCCGATCCGTTGGCCTGGTATTTCGACGAAGCCACCTTGAAAGACGGCATGCCGGCCAACCCCATGCTCAAGCCGGATTTCAATCTGGACTTGCTGCGCAGTTATCCGTATTTGGGCCGCCCTCTGGTAGTCAGCACGGCCGCGGTGCAGGCCGTTGGCGGGCTGGATGCCGGTTTCGGCGGCCTGGCGCTGGTGGATTTAGTGTGGCGCCTGGTAGAGCGGGCAGGGCCGCCTGTGATAGGCCATATTCCCGAAGTGCTGATGCATGGTGTCCAACCCTTGTTCCGTTGGGTCGAGGAGGACGATACTGACCGTTTGTCCCGCCAGGCCGTTCAGGCCCATTTGACGCGCATGGGAGTGCAAGCCGAGGTTTCGCCCGCTGGGCAGAAGGGCTTGCAGCAAATACGCTACGGCCACGATGCGCAGCCTTTGGTGTCCATCATTATTCCCACGCGCGACCAGTTGCCCATTTTGCGGAGCTGCGTCGATAGTTTGATGGCCCATACCGCCTATGCCAGGTATGAGTTGCTGGTCGTTGACAATGGCAGTATCGAACCCGATGCCTGCGCGTTCCTCGACGGGCTGGAGGCCATGCGGCTGGATCAGGTGCGTGTATTGCGTTGGCCCCAACCCTTCAACTATTCACGCCTGAATAATTATGCCGCGCAGCAGGCGAAAGGCGAGATCCTGCTGTTCTTGAACAATGACATTCAGGTGGTCGACAAGGAGTGGCTTGCGCTCATGCTGGGACATGCTTTGCGTCCCGAGGTCGGAATCGTCGGCGCTCGCCTGAATTACCCGGATTCTCGAGTGCAGCATGGGGGCCTGGTTCTGGGCATGGATAATAGCGTGGGCTTTGCCTTTCAGGGCCTGCCCGGAAACCTGCAAGGGTATATGAGCCGATTGCAGGCGGCGCACAATGTCAGCGCGGTCAGCGCCGCCTGCATGATGATGCGCCGCGCGGTCTATGAGGAACTGGGTGGGTTCGACGAAGAATCGTTCCCGGTTTATTACGGCGACGCCGATTTGTGCATGAAGGCGACCCAGGCGGGGTATTTGCTGACGATCGTGCCCGATACGGGGCTGATCCACATGGGGGGAGCCACGCGCCTTCTGACCGAGAAATTCGGCCTCACTGCCACACCCGACGACGAGCAGCGTGATCACTTATATGCCAAATGGCTTCCGCAACTGGCGCGTGATCCGGCCTATCATCCCGCTTTCGGAAAATTCTCCCCGGGCTTCGACTTGAGCCCCGATGCGATGCGCATTCAGGAGCCGTTACCCGGGCGACCGTTGCCTGTAGTGTTGGCCTCCCATGTGGATTGGCAGGGCTGCGGCCACTATCGGATCATCCAACCTTTCAAGGCGCTGGAAGGCTGCCTGCAGATCGAAGGGGGGCTGAAATTGGGCGACTTTCACTTCACCGATGTGGCACGTATTCAGCCAGACGCGATTGTATTGCAAGGGGCCTGGGCTCATGAAGGGATTCTCAAGCAGATAAAGCGGTATCGGGAGTCCACCGGGGCGAAGGTCGCCCTGGAGTTCGACGACTATATGCCGAATATTCCGGTGCAGAGCATATACCGCAAGCTCATCCCGCAAAGCGTGATCAAGAAGATGCGCCGTGCGATCGAGCAGGTGGACTGGCTGGTGGTCTCGACGCCGGCGCTGGCCGACGAGTATGCCGACTATCATTCCGATATTCGTATTGCGCAGAACGGGCTCTATCCGCCCTGGTGGCAGGATTTGCGGGCGGAACGCCGGGCCGGAAAGAAAATGCGGATTGGCTGGGCCGGAGGCAGCAGCCATGACGGCGATCTGGCCGTGATTCGCGCCCTGGTCAAGGATATGGAAAACGACGTGGAGTGGGTGTTCATGGGCATGCAGCCCAAGGATATCCGCTGCGAATTTCATCCGGGCGTGCCGATCGAGCAATATCCCCAGAAGCTTGCCAGCCTGAATCTGGACCTGGCGGTTGTGCCGTTGGAGCTCAACCAGTTCAATCGAAGCAAAAGCAATCTGCGCTTGCTGGAGCTGGGGGCCTGCGGCGTGCCGGTGATTTGCACGGATATCGAACCCTACCGTTGCGGCTTGCCTGTAACCATCGTTCGCAACCGCTATCAGGATTGGATGGAAGCGGTTCGTTCGCATCTGGCCGAGCCGGAAGCCCTGGCGCGTCAGGGCGATGCGCTGCGCGAGGCCGTTCTGCGGAACTGGATGCTGGAGGGGGAGTTTCTGGATCAGTGGGCAAGGGCCTGGCTGCCGGCCCGATAGCCGCGGATATCGGGTTTTTCCATAACGGTGTTCCACAAAAAAAGCGCCTCGAACGGATCGAGGCGCTTTTCCATGCTTCCGGAAGCCTGTCGTGGTGACAGGCTTTTGGCCGACTACGATTAACGCAGCAGCGACAGCACGGTTTGCGGAACCTGGTTGGCCTGGGCCAGAACCGAAGTACCCGCTTGTTGCAGAATCTGCGCGCGGGTCATGTTCGACACTTCGACAGCGTAGTCGGCGTCTTCAATACGCGAACGGGCCGACGACAGGTTGGTGACGGTATTGTTCAGGTTGGCGATCGTGGATTCGAAGCGGTTCTGGATGGCGCCCAGGTCGCTGCGCTGGTTGTCCACGGCCTTCAGGGCGGAGTCGACGTCCGCCAGGACGCTGCTGCTGAGGACGTCGAAGCCCTTGGCTGCCACTTGGCGAGTATTGGCCGTGGTAACGCTTCCCGAGACTGGGGAGCCTACTGCGTTGATCGAGCCGTTAGCGCTAGCGATGCCGCCCGTGGCGGTCGAGTCATACTTGTTCCAGTTGCCGTTGCCGCTGATGTTGATCGTGATGGTCTGGCCGTCGTTGGCGCCAACCTGGATGGACAGGCTGGTGGCGCCCGAGGCAGTGCCGGTGGCGGCAAGCACATTGATGCCGTTGAATTGCGTTTGCTGGGCGACACGATTGATTTCGTCCAGGCGCTGGTTGACTTCCTGCTGGATCGAGTCGATGTCCGATGCGGAGTTCGTGCCGTTTTGGGCTTGAACGGCCAGTTCGCGGATGCGCTGCAGGTTGTTGTTGATTTCGTTCAGCGAACCTTCGGCGGTTTGAGAGATCGAGATACCGTCGTTGGCGTTGCGGGTGGCTTGCGTCAGGCCCTTGATGTTGGCGGTGAAGCGGTTGGCAATGGCCTGGCCGGCGGCGTCGTCTTTGGCGCTGTTGATGCGCATGCCGGACGACAGGCGTTCGATGGCGGTGCCCAGAGCCGATTGGGACTTATTCAAATTGCCTTGGGCAATCAGGGAAAGCGAGTTGGTGTTAATAACAGCCATGGATAACTCCTAGGTATGAATACGGCGAAACACTGCTTCGCCTCTGGTTGCCAAGAAGAATTAGAGTTTGAAGTTGCCTCCCGAGGGTGGATTTAGGCTGAAATCAAACCGTAGTTCTTCCTGTTCCCCCGCATTAACGGATGGGGGGGGAATTACTTTAGGGGGGAGGCCGTGACTTTGTTACAGATGAGATTAGGGCTGAAGCGTGGGTGGTTGGGTTTTTGCGAATGGATAAAACAACTCAGCGCGGATCGTTTTCAAAACGGAGCCAGCTTATTCTGTTGCTTGGAAGCACGATGATGAAAGCGGTCAACGGAATGCGCCCGATTCACCCAGGGGAAATCCTGCGTGAGGACTTTCTGAACCCTCTAGGTTTGACCCCGCATGCCTTGTCGAAAGCCTTGCATGTGCCGCCGGCCAGAATCAACGACATCGTCCTGGAGCGGCGCGGCATTACGCCCGATACGGCGTTGCGCCTGGCACGCTTTTTCGGCGGCGAGGCGCGGTCGTGGCTGAATTTGCAGCAAGCCTACGATTTGAAGATTGCCGAAGGTTCGGTGCTGAAAAAAATCATGGCTGAAATTCAGCCGCTGGCTGCCGAGCCGCTGGTGTAGCGCCCAGGCACCGTGGGTGCGCATGGGCGCCTGGCTTGTTATTCAATCGGCTCGTACGGCAGCCCCACGTAATTCTCTGCAATATTGGTCAAACCGGCTTCCGAGTTGGTGTAGTAGTCCAGCTCGGCCAACTGGATGCGCTGGCCGAAGGCGTCGTCCGAGAACTTGTGCAGCATGCTGGTCATCCACCACGAGAAGCGCTCGGCTTTCCAGACCCGGCGCAGGGCCAGTTCGGAATAGCGATCCAGCAGGTCGGTGCGCTGTTCCTTGTACACCTTGATCAGGATGCGGGACAAATAGTGCACGTCGCTGGCGGCCAGGTTCAGGCCTTTGGCGCCGGTGGGGGGCACGATGTGGGCGGCATCGCCAACCAGGAACAGGTTGCCGTATTTCATGGGCTCGGTCACGAAGCTGCGCAGCGGGGCGATGCTTTTTTCGATGGAGGGGCCGGTGACCAGGCGGTCGGCGACGGGCTTGGGCAGGCGGATCTTCAGTTCTTCCCAGAAGCGGTCGTCGGACCAGTCTTCGACTTTTTCGTCCAGGCCCACTTGCACGTAGTAGCGGCTGAGCGTCAGCGAGCGCTGGCTGCACAGGGCGAAGCCGCGCGCGTGGTTGTTGTAGATGAGCTCGTGATCCACCGGCGGGGTGTGCGAAAGTATGCCCAGCCAGCCGAACGGGTAGACGCGCTCGAAGGTCTTAATCTGGTCTTTGGGGGCGGACTGGCGCGAAACGCCGTGGAAGCCGTCGCAGCCGGCGATGTAGTCGCATTCCAGCTCGACCTTCTTGCCGTCCTTGACGAAGGTGACGCGCGGCTTGTCGGTGTAGAAGTCGTGCAACTGCACGTCTTCGGCTTCGTAGATGCTGACGCCGCCTTCTTTGGCGCGGGCCTTCATGAGGTCTTCGGTGACTTCGGTTTGGCCGTACACCATCACCGTTTTGCCCTTGGCGTATTTTTTGAAGTCGATGCGTTTTTGCTGGCCGTTGAAGGCGAACGAGACGCCTTCATGCACGTGGCCTTCGCGTTCCATGCGTTCGTTGGCCTTGGCTTCGCGCAGCAGGTCGACCATGCCTTGTTCCAGCACGCCGGCGCGGATGCGGGTAAGCACGTATTCGGGCGATCTGCGCTCCAGGATGACGGTGTCGATGCCCTGGTGGTGCAAAAGCTGGCTTAGCAGCAGGCCGGAGGGGCCGGCGCCGATGATGGCGACTTGTGTTTTCATGGAAAGCCTCTTGTGGACGAGTCGGTTTTTATGGCGGCGTCCGCACGCGTGCCGCGGTTTGGCATCTGGAAGGGTAGGTAACGATTCCTGATGCGTTCTATGCCGCTATAGTGGGTCCCGGCAAGGCAATTTGGAATGGATAAATTAGTATAATAATTGTACTTTTCGAATATTTTTTGAAATGTGGTTTCGATAAGCCCATGAAATTGCCAAGAACAAGGGTTAACCCTTAGTCAAACTCCTTGTATAAATGGCATGTTGCCGGGCCGGACCACGGACAGGAGAAGCCATGGCGGCGGCCGACAGCGTATCCAAGGTTCCCGTCTATAAGTTGTATGGCGAGCACGAGCAGTGGCTGACGCCCGACATGGTGCATTGCGAATCCATTGCCGACCGCAGCAAATTGCACGATTGGCAAATCAAGCTGCATCAGCACCATGGCCTGATCCAGCTTTTGTATTTGCGCGGCGGCAGCGCCCGGGTATGCCTGGACGGCGAGTATTTCGACATGCAGCCTGGGCAGATCGTGGTCGTGCCGCAAATGTGCGTGCATGGCTTCAAGTTCGCGCCCAACGCCATCGGGCACGTGGTGACGCTGGCGCTTCCCTTGGTGCACAAGCTTACGCAGGACATCGGCGATGCGCAGGCGGTGCCGGCCACGCCGCGCATCTATCAGGTCGGCGAAGGGGACGATGCCGGGAAAATGAACATGGGCTTCGGTTCGCTGCATGCCGAATACCTGGGCAATGGCGCGCACCGCAATGCCCTGATGGAAGCCATGCTGATTGCGATTCTTGTGTGGCTGAGCCGGCACGAGGCCTATGCCAGCGGCGAGCCGGCCAGGGAGGGCGACCGGGGGCGGCAGTATTTCCGCCATTTCTGCCAGATGATCGAGGAAGATTACGCGGGCCAGCATTCGGTGGAGCATTACGCCGGGCGCATAGGCATTACCGCCGCCTACCTCAATGTATTGTGCCGGCAGTACGTGGACCAGTCGGCGCTGGAGTTGATTCACCAGCGGGTGGTGCTGGCCGCCAAGCGCAACCTGGTCTATACCTCGATGACCATCAGCGTGGTGTCGTACACGCTGGGGTTTTCCGACCCAGCGTATTTCACGCGTTTTTTCAAGCGCCAGGTGGGCTTGTCGCCCAAGGAGTTCCGCAAGCGGGCCGCGACCCTGCTGGAGTGATCGCGGCCGCCGGCGTTCAGACCACCTTTTGGGTCTGCGTGCCGAGCTGGTCGATGCGCAGTTCGACGACGTCGCCTTTTTTCAGGAATTGCTGGGGCTTCATGCCCAGGCCCACGCCGGAGGGCGTGCCGGTGACGACCACGTCGCCGGGCAGCAGGGTCATGAACTGGCTCAGGTAGGAAACAATGGTGGCTACCGGGAAGATCATGTCGGCGGTATTGCTGTGCTGCTTGACCTGGCCGTTGACCTTGAGTTCCATTTCCAGCTTTTGCGGGTCGGGCAGTTCGTCGGTGGTGACCAGCCAGGGGCCGATGGGGCCGAAGGTGTCGAAGCTTTTGCCTTTGGTCCATTGGCCGTTGCGCTTGGCTTGCCAGTCGCGTTCGGAAACGTCGTTGGCCAGGCAGTAGCCGGCCACGTATTTCAGGGCGTCTTTTTCGCTGACTTTTTGCGCCTTGGTGCCGATGACCAGGCCCAGCTCGATTTCCCAGTCGGTGTTGACCGAGTTGTCGGGCATGATGATGTCGTCGTTGGGGCCGCAGAGCGAGGTCAGGGCCTTGGTGAAGATGACGGGCTCTTTGGGGATTTCCATACCCGCCTCGGCGGCGTGCGCACGGTAGTTCAGGCCGATGGCCATGAACTGGCGCGTGCCGGCCACGGGCGGGCCCAGGCGCACGTTCTTGTCCACCACGGGCAGTTTTTCCAGATTGACGGCGGCCAGGGCCTGGAGGCGTTCGGGGGCCAGGTATTCGGGGGTCAGATCGGGAACGAGCAGCGACAGGTCGCGGATATTGCCCTGGGCGTCGAGTGCGCCGAGTTTTTCGGCGCCTGCCGCGCCATAACGAAGTAGTTTCACAGTAGCTCCAATTTTATTAGGTGGGGAACCATGTATTGTGCACCATAATCATGCCGGTGCCATCCAGGGGTCATTGGGTCACGGGGTTTTTGTAGTTCTTGAGCGAGTCGTCGATCTCCACGTTTTGCAGTTTGCCGTCCACACGCTCGGCCTTGCGGATGTAGATGGTCTGGGTAATGTCGCGGGTTTCGGGGTCGATGGTGATCGGGCCGCGGGGGCTGTCGAGCGAGATGCCGCGCACCGCCGCCATGAACTTTTCGGGCGAGGAATCGCCGCCGGTCTTCTTGAGCGTCTCTTCGATCAGGTGCATGCCGTCGTAGCCGGCCACGGCCATGAAGTTGGGGCGTTCCTTGGGATACGCTTTGTAGAAGGCCCGGGTAAAGGCTTTGTTCTCGGGCGAGTTGTGCGCCTCGGAATACTGGTGCGCCGTGATGACGCCAAGGACGTTGTCGCCGATGGCATCGATGCTGTCTTCGCTGGTCAGGTCGCCGGTGGCGATGACCTTGATGCCGGCGGCGGCCAGGCCGCGTTCCTTGAAGCCCTTGAAGAAGGCCACGGGCGCTTCGCCGGCCGGCAGGAACAGGAACACCGCATCGGGCTTGGCGTCTTTCACGCGCTGCAGGAAGGGGCCGAAGTCGGGGCTTTTGACGGGTACGCGGATGGCATCCGCGACTTTTCCGCCGGCGTCGGTAAAGCTTTGCGTGAAATAGCGTTCAGCGTCGTGCCCGGGGCCGAAGTCGGCCACCACGGTCACGACTTTCTTCAGGCCGTTCTTCACGGCCCATGGGCCCAGCGGCACGGTGTATTGCGGCACTGCCGCCGAAGTGCGCACGATATAGGGCGATTTGCTGGTCAGGTTGGCCGTGCCTGCGTTCATGACGATCATGGGTTTCTTGCCGTTGGTGGCAACGGGCGCGGCGGCCAGCGCGCCGGGCGTCATGGCGAAGCCCGCCAGGATGTCCACTTTGTCGCGCACGATCAGTTCCTGCGCGGCGCGACGGCTTTCCTCGGGGGCCACGCCGGTGTCGTCCTTGACGATCAGCTCGACCTTGCGGCCCGAGAAGGTGTCGCCGTGCTGCTTCAGGTAAAGATTGACGCCGTTTTCAATATTGTGTCCATAGGGGGAAAACGGGCCGGACAGTGGCAGGATGAGCCCGATTTTCAGGGGCTCGGCGGCGAAGGAGGTGGATGTGGCGGCCAGGCCCAGGCATAGCGCGGCCAGAGTGCGGGTGATTTTCATGCGTTGTCTCCTTGAGGTTCTGTTTCGATAAAGGGTTCAAGTGTTGGCCAGGCCCAGCGATTTGCTCAAGGCGTGGCTGAATTCGGCGTCGATCTTGTTGCCGCGCCACGCGATGTGCTGGTCGGGGCGCAGCAACACGAAGTCCGCGCCGTAGAGGTCGCGGGCTTCTTCAGAGTCGATGGTTTGTTCGGAAACGGGACAGCCTTGCGGCAGGCCTGGCAGGTCCGCGCGGGCCTGGCTCGTGCCGCCCAGGCGCAGCAGCGTAAAGCCGGAACCGAAGCGGTCGTACAGCGAGGATCCGTCTTTCAGCCAGACGTGCGGCGCGCGGTGGCCCGGCCGGCCGGTCGGCAGGTACAGGTTGGCGGTGTCGGGCGGCGGCGAGCCGGCCTCGGTGGAAACCAGCGGCGAACCTTCGTAGCGCGTGCCGAGCTGCACGCCCGGGATCACGAATTCTTTATGGCCATGGAAGTTCAGGTGGGCGCCCACGGACCGACGGGCGGCTTCGCCTTCGGCGGTTTCGTCTTCCAGCGCCTTGGGCAGGCGCACGTAGCCGATGCTGTCGGCGAACTGCCGGGCGAAGTCGGTGTTGCGCGCCGCCACGGGCTTGCGCTCGGCTTCGTAGCTGTCGGCCAATACGCCGCCGCCGTATCCCTTGACCAGGGCTTCCAGCTTCCAGGCCAGGTTGGCGGCGTCTTCGATGCCGGTGTTGTAGCCCATGCCGCCGGTCGGCGTGAACAAGTGCGCCGAGTCGCCGGCCAGGAAAATCCGGCCCTGCCGCATTTTTTCGGCCACCAGGGCGAAGCCCGCCGTCCAGGTCGTGCTGCTGATCAGCGTGAACGGGATGTTGACGTTCGTTCCGATGGCCGTGGCGATGCGCTGCCCCACGTCGTGGTCGCTGGGTTCGGCGTCGCCCTGCAACTGGATGTTGATGATGAAGCCTCCGCGCCCGTCGACCGAGACGATCAGCGAGCGCTGTTCATGGTTCAGCGTCCAGTATTGCCAGGCGCGCCCACCCTGGACGGCGGCGTTGAGCTCGGGGGCGCTGAAGTAGGTGGCCGCCATGCGTCCGCCCATGAATTCGCGTTTTTCTCCGCCCGAGCCCGAGTAGTGCAGGCCCATCAGGCTGCGCACGGTGCTGCGCGGGCCGTCGCAGCCTATCAGGTATTTGGCGCGGCATTGGGTTTGCCGCCCGTCGAGGGTGGAGACCACGGTGACGGTGACGCCGTCTTCGTCCTGTTCCAGGCTTTGCACGCTGGAATCGTAGTGCACCTGAGTGCTGGCGTAGCGTTTGGCGGCCTTGAGCAGGACGGGCTCGACATAAAGCTGGGAGCAGCGATGCGGCAGTTCCGCCGTGGGCCACAGGAACTCGTAGTCCTTGGCCTTGGAAACGGCGTCGGAGGAGCAAGGCTGGGAAAGCCTGGCCAACTGGTGCCGCGACAATCGTGTGTAGTAGGCCACGTCGGTGACGTGATCGCCGGGCAGCCCCAGGCTGCGCACTTCGGCGGCAATGCCCAGGCGGCGGTAGTGTTCCATGGTGCGGGCGCTGTTGGCGTTGGCCGCCGGGTGGGTACAGGTTCCGGACTTGTTGTCGAACACCTGTACCGATACGCCCCGCATGCCCAGTTCGGCAGCCAGAAACAGGCCCACCGGGCCGCCGCCCACCACGATGACGTCGCAGTCGTACTTCATGTCAATCTCTCCTTCGTGTGGCGGCAGGGCTTGTTGCCGCTAAATAGGCATGCGCGCGGGCATGCAGATAGCGTTGTTCATGGGATGGAACGCTCCCAGTGTGCCGTTAGGAGATCTATGTGTCTATATAATGGTTTTAATTTTCTGTATTAATAGAATTCATAGAGTATGGCGGTTTGCCGACATATGGGCATGACGGCTCCGGCCGTGTTTCCCGACCGATCCGCTTCAATACTTGTTGCTCGTTACCGCTTTGAAGGCATGCGCCATGGATTTGCAAGACCTGAACTTCCTGTATTTGATGGATGCGCTTTACCGTGAGGGTAGCGTGTCGCGCGCGGCGCAAAAATTGAACCTAACGCAGCCGGCGGTCAGCCACGGGCTTAACCGCTTGCGCGCCAAATTCCAGGATCGCCTGTTCGTGCGCGTGGGGGCCGGCATGGCACCCACTCCCTTGGGCGAACGGATCGCCATGGGCGCGCGCCGGGCGCTGGACCTGATTCAGGCCGACATTCTCGATGCCCCGCAGTTCGACCCGCTACAGGCCAAGAACACGTTTGTCGTCGGCATGACGGACATGGGCGGCACGATCATCTTGCCTCGGGTCGTCCAGATGCTGAGCCTCAAGGCGCCGCAGATGCGTGTGGTGCCGGTTGCATTGCGCCCGCACGAAGTGAACGACATGATCGAGAGCGCCGCCGTCGACCTGGCCTGGGGGTTTTTCGGCCATTTGAACCGGTCGCTTTACCAGCAGACCTTGTTTCGCCGGCCGCTCATCGGCATTCGCCGCAAGAGCAAGGCGAAGCAGGCAGTGCTGAGTTTCGAGGAGTTCGTCGGCGCCTTGCATGTCTTTGCCACCGCCACGGCCGTGGCCAACGATTTGCTGCAGCAGAAAGTGAAGGAGCGGGGCGGCGTGCTGCAGGTGGCGCTGGAGTGCCCCTACATTCTGGCGGTGCCGGCCATTGTCGCCAACTCGGACTACATTGCCACGGTGCCGGACGAACTGGCGCGGCTGTTCTCGCGCCTGGCTGAAATCGAAACCTTCCAACTGCCGCTGGAAATGCCCGGCGTGCTCGTCAAGCAGCATTGGCATGCCCGCTATCACGACGACGTCGCGCACCGCTGGTTCCGTTCTTTCGTGGCCGACTGCTTCGCCGCCCAGGCGCGTATTGAGTAAACGGCGTGCTGGGCGGCGCCGATCAGGCGCGTGCGTCGGTGAGTTTGACGGGAGTGAGCTTTTGCAGGTCCTCGAAGCTCAGGCCGTCGACCAGGTCGATGACCTGGGCGCCTTGGGGGGTGAGGTCGATGACGGCGACGTCAGTGTAGAGGCGGCTGACGCAGCCGATGCCGGTGACCGGATAGGTGCAGGCGTCGACCAGCTTGGACTCGCCGGTCTTGGTCAGCAGATCCATCATGACGTAGGTTTTCTTGGCGCCGATGGCCAGGTCCATGGCGCCGCCGACGGCCGGAATGGCATCGGGCGCGCCGGTGCTCCAGTTGGCCAGGTCGCCCTTGACCGAGACCTGGAAGGCGCCCAGCACGCAGACGTCGAGGTGGCCGCCGCGCATCATGGCGAAGCTGTCGGCGTGGTGGAAGAAGCAGCCGCCCGGCAGCAAGGTGACGGGCTGTTTGCCGGCGTTGATGAGGTCGTAGTCTTCTTCGCCTTTGGCGGGGGCGGGGCCCATGCCGATGACGCCGTTCTCGCTGTGCAGGATGACTTCGCGATCGTCGGGCAGGTGGTTGGCCACCTTGGTGGGCAGGCCGATGCCCAGGTTGACGACGGCGCCGTCGGGAATGTCCTGGGCGACGCGCGCGGCGATCTGGTCACGGGTCCAGGCGGGAGTGGAGGTAGTGGTTTCGCTCATTTGTGTTCCTTAGGCCGCTTTGAAGCCGGCGGGGCCGGTGGCGGTACGGGGTACCTTGACGATGTGCTTGACGAAAATGCCTGGCGTGACCACGGTTTCGGGGTCGATGCCGCCCAGTTCCGCAATATTGTGCACCGAGGCGATGGTGGCCTTGGCCGCCGTAGCCATGACGGGCCCGAAGTTGCGGGCCGTTTTGCGGTAGACCAGATTGCCCCAGCGGTCGCCGGTCTCGGCCTTGATGAGCGCGAAGTCGGCGAAGATGGGATGTTCGAGCACGTACTGGCGGCCGTTGATTTCGCGCGTTTCCTTGCCCTTGGCCAGTTCGGTGCCGAAGCCCGTGGGGGTGAAGAAGGCGCCGATGCCGGCGCCGGCGGCGCGGATGCGCTCGGCCAGATTGCCTTGCGGGACGAGTTCGAGCTCGATCTTGCCCGAGCGGTAGAGTTCGTCGAAGACGTAGGAATCGGCCTGGCGGGGAAACGAGCAGATGATTTTGCGCACGCGGCCGGTTTTGAGCAGCGCGGCCAGCCCGATTTCGGCATTGCCGGCGTTGTTGTTGACGATGACCAGGTCTTTGGCGCCTTGGGCGATGAGGCCGTCGATGAGCTCGGCGGGTTGGCCGGCGCCGCCGAAGCCGCCGATCATGACTGTGGCGCCATCGTGGATTTCGGCCAGGGCCTGCTCAACGGAGGGGGAAATTTTGTTGATCATGTTTTCCGTACGAATATTTTATTGAAAATCCGTGTGTAAGTTCTTACAATGAACAGTTATTCGTATATAGAACTTGCTTTGCCAAGGATAAGGGTTCTGGCCTGGGCTTGTCAATCGTGGGCATGCGCGGCGGCAGGCCTTTGGCCTTGACGCCTTCAACTATAGTCGCCAAAACCGGCGGCGGCCAGCCGCAAGATGTGCGAGCCTTCAAAAACAATGATGAAGAACATTTCCACGACAGCGCGGAGCGGCGAAACAGCCGATCCCCCTGAGACCGATGCTTCCGGCCCCAAGCCCGGCGACAGCTACGTGCGCTCGTTTGCGCGGGGGCTGGCGGTATTGCGCAGTTTCGGCGCCGACGCGCAGGCCCAGACGCTGACCGAAGTAGCCGAGCGCGCGGGCCTGACGCGCGCCGGCGCCCGTCGCATTTTGCTTACCTTGCTCAGCCTGGGCTATGTGGCAGCCGAAGGCCGCTTGTTCCGCCTGACACCCAAGGTGCTGGAACTGGGCTTTGCCTATCTTACGTCGCTGCCGGTCTGGACGCAGGCCCAGCCGGTCATGGAGGCGCTGGTCGAGGAGTTGCGCCAATCCAGCTCGGCGGCGGTGCTGGACGGTAATGAAATCGTGTACGTGCTGCGCATTCCAGCGCACAAGATCATGTCGATCAATCTGGGCGTGGGCAGCCGGCTGCCGGCCGATTGTTCGTCGATGGGGCGGGTGCTGCTGGCCGGCCTGGCGCCGGAGCAACTGCGCCAGCGCATTGCCGGCATGAATCTGGTGGCGCATACGCCCAATACCATCGTCGATCCCGAAAAGCTGCTTGCCGCCATCGAGCAGGTGCGGGTTCAGGGCTGGAGCCTGGTTGTCGAAGAGCTCGAGCCGGGTCTGGTCTCCATGGCCGCGCCCATCTACGATCATGCGGGCAGGGTGGTCGCCGCCATCAATATCAGCGGCCACGCCAGAACCAGCAGCGCCGAGCATTTGCTGCAGGTCAGCCTGCCCAGGCTGCTGGCCGCCGCGGCCAAGATCAATATGCTGATGGGGGCGCGCAAATAGGGCCGGGCGGGATAGCGGCGCCCGAAGGCCGGTGCGCGAAATGAAAAAGCCGGCTTGAGGATCAGGCCGGCTTTTTGCATGGCGTCTCTATATTGAATAGAGACGCGATCCGTTGGGGAAGACCGGCCGGCGAAGCGCGCAAAGCGCGCTTCATGCGGCGCGGGCTCGCCCGGGGCTGGGATCAAACGTCGAAGAACACGGTTTCGTCGGCGCCTTGCAGGTGCACGTCGAAGGTGTAGACCACCTTGCCGTCTTTTTCGCTGCGCTGGGCGACCAGCGTTTTACGGCGTTCGACCCATTCGATGCTGGTCAGGTCGGGATCGGCGGCATTGGCTTTTTCCTCGTCGGAAAAATAGATGCGCGTGCTCAGGCCGATGTTGATGCCGCGGGCCACGACCCAGACATTGATGTGCGGAGCCATGGGTTTGCCGTTGCGGCCGGTGACCGAACCGGGCTTGATGGTTTCGAACGTGTAGATGCCGCTATCGAAGTCGGTGCAGGCGCGGCCCCAGCCGCGAAAGCTCTTGTCCAGGGGCTTGTCGGCCTGCTGGTCGGCGGGGTGGTTGTAGCGGCCGGCAGCGTTGGCTTGCCAGATTTCGAGCAGGACGTCCTTGATGACGGCGCCGCTGCCGTCGATGATGCGGCCTTCGATGGTGATGCGCTCGCCCTTGGTTTCGGGCTTGACCAGCACGTTGCCGAAGTTGTTTTCAAAGATGTCGAAGCCCGCCTGCTTGGGAGCCAGGCCGATGTGGACGTATGGACCCGCGGTTTGGGAGGCGGTTTCCTTCAGGTAGACGGGGGTGCTGATGTCGCTCATTATTTGGCTCCTTGAACATAGTTCTCGAACAAGGTCGCGCGCGATCCGCGTACCACGATGTCGAAACGGTAGGCCATGCTGTCCATGGCCGCGAAGGCATTGCGATCCAGTTGGGCGATGAGGCCGCGCACGGACTCTTCGTTGTTGATGGAGCGCACAATGGGACAGCCCGGAATGAGGGGATCGCCCTGGAAGTACATTTGCGTGATCAGGCGCTGCGCGAAACCCGATGCCTGGATCGAGTAGTGGATGTGGGCGGGGCGCCAGTCGTTGATGTTGTTGCGCCAGGGGTAGGGGCCCGGCTTGACGGTGCGGAAGAAGTAGTAGCCGTTCTTATCGGTGAGCATGCGTCCACAGCCGCCGAAATTGGGGTCGATGGGAGCGACGACATAGCGGTCGTTCTTGTGGCGGTAGCGGCCTGAAGCGTTGGCTTGCCAGACTTCGATCAGCGCGTTGGGCACGGGCTTGCCGTTTTCGTCGCGCACGAAGCCGTGAACCAGGATGCGCTCGCCGTTGGGCATGCCGTCTTTGGCGTAGTTCAGGATAAGGTCGTTATCCAGGGGGCCGAGCTCGTCGGGGCTGAATTGCGGCCCGGTAATATCGGACAGACTGTTCGACAGGGAGATAAGCGCTTTCTGGTTGGAACGCAGAACGCTGGTTTTGTAGCCGGGCGTGTAGGCGGCCGGATGAATGGTCCGATCGCGCTGATAGAACTCGCCGAATTGTTCGGTTGGGGTGGTCATGGGAATTCTCCTGTGGATTCTGCCTGCGTCGTCCAGCGACTCAGTGGCCGAATGATAGGACTAAAGAATATTCATGTAAATTGAATTAACATACATTATTCGATAATCCAGGGTTATGGAATGGAGTCATGAAAATTGACAACTTCGCGAACCGCATCCGGCTGCGGCATATTCAATGCTTTGTCGCGGTGGCGCAGGAGCAGCATCTGGGCAAGGCGGCCGACAAGCTTTTGCTGAGCCAGCCGGCGGTTTCCAAGACGCTGCACGAACTGGAGAGCCTGGTCGAAGCGCGCCTGGTCGAGCGGGGGCGCTTCGGAGCGCGCCTGACGCGCGACGGGCAGACCTTTCTTACCCATGCCGTGTCGGTGCTGGATGCGCTGGACGGTGCAAGGCGCTCTGTGGGCGCCGATTCGGCAGCCCAGCACGAAGAGGCGGTTTACGTGGGGGCCCTGCCCACGGTGGCGCCCGATCTGCTGCCGCCTGCGCTGGCCGAGTTCCGTCGCGTCCGGCCCGGCGCGGGGGTCGATATCCAGGTGGCGGCCAATGCGCCGCTGCTCGACAAACTGCAGGCCGGCGAAGTGGATTTCGCCCTGGGAAGAATGGCCGACCCCAAGATGATGGTCGGCGTGTCGTTCGAACTCTTGTATGTGGAGCCGCTGGTGGTGGTGGCGCGCCGGGGCCATCCCGTTCTTGCCCAGACGGGCCTTTCGCTTAACGAGATCATCCAGTATCCCCTTATCGTATCGACCAAGGGCACGGTGCCCCGCCATAACACCGAAAGCCATCTGCAGGCGCGCGGGCTCAAGCTGCCGGGCAGTTGCTTCGAAACCTTATCCGTATCGATCGCCCGCCTCATTGCCCTGCAGTCCGATTCCCTGTGGTTTACCCCCATGGGTGCGGTGCGCGAAGACGTCGATATGAGCTTGCTGCAAATATTGCCCGTGCAGTTGGAAGGCACGGAAGAGCCGGTGGGGCTTCTGCATCGCAGCGATACCAGCCTCGGGCCGTCGGCCAAGACCTTGATGACCATACTTCGGGAAACCGCCGTGCTGCGCCGGGCTCCGGCGACGCTGTGGCGGTTGGCCGATTCGCCGCGTTGACAAAGGCAAGGGCCGACACTAATCTGTTACACCATGTTCTTTACGCGAATAAATGTTTATTCCAAGAACTTTCATGCAATGCCGCCACGGAGTTGTCGTGGATGTGCGCCTCGCCCGGGCGGTTTTTGCTCACCAGGTAATACCGGCCCGAATCGGGCATAACGATAACAGCCAGGAGAAAATATCCATGCTTATGAAGAAATCACTGATTGCCGTCGCCGTGGCGTTCGGCGCGGCCAGCGCCGCGCACGCGGCCAGCGACCTGAAAATCGGCATGGTCTTGCCCATGTCCGGTCCGTTTGCCGGCTATGGCCAGCAAATACTGAACGGCGTCCATCTGTACATGGCCGAGCATGGCGACAAAATTGGTGATCGCAAGGTCGAGCTCGTCGTCAAGGACGATACCGGCGTCGCGCCTGAACTCAGCAAGCGCGCCGCGCAAGAGCTGATTGTGAAGGACAAGGTCGACATCCTGGCCGGCTTTGGCCTGACACCCTCGGCGTTTGCCGTGGGGCCCTTGTCGGCGCAGGCCAAGGTCCCGATGGTGGTCATGAACGCCGCCACGTCGTCGGTCACCGAAAAATCGCCCTACATCGTGCGCACTTCCATGACCCTGCCGCAAGTCAGCGCTCCCATTGCCACGTGGGCGCTGAAAAACGGCATCAAAACCGTCTATACCGTGGTGGCCGACTACGGCCCCGGCCACGATGCCGAAAAGCAATTCGTCAAGACCTTCACCGAAGGCGGCGGGAAAATCGTGGGCGAAGTGCGCACCCCGGTCAAGAACCCCGACTTTTCCCCC
Organism: uncultured Burkholderiaceae bacterium; assembly: GCA_937871985.1. The sequence continues at coordinate 16,857 of CALMPB010000315.1, read as the reverse complement.
TTCCTGCAAAAGGTCAAAGACACCAAGCCCGACGCCGTCTTCCTGTTCGTCCCGGCCGGAGAGCAGGGCGTTGCCTTCCTGAAAGGCTATAAAGAGCGCGGCCTGGCCAAGGACGGCATCAAGCTGATTTCCACCGGCGACCTCACCGACGAAGACGTGCTCGACGCCATGGGCGATGCGGCGGTCGGCGTCGTCACCTCGTTCCATTATTCCGAAGACCACAAGTCGCCCGAGAACAAGGCCTACACGCAGGCGTATTACAAGGCCTACCCCAACAAGCGCCCCAACTTCATGTCGGTGGCCGGCTTCGACGGCATGCATCTTATCTATGCCGTGCTCAAGAAGACCGGCGGCGACGCCACGGGCGACAAATTCATTGCCGCCGCCAAGGGCATGAAATGGGAAAGCCCGCGCGGCCCCATCACCATCGATTCCGTCACACGCGACATCGACCAGAATATCTATATCCGCAAGGTCGAGAAAGTGGATGGCAAGCTGCAGAACGTCGAGTTCGACGTCATCCGCGACGTCAAGGACCCAGGCAAGCAAAAATAATTTGCGCCTTAGCGGCGGTGTCGTATCGACCAGGCCAGCCATAGGCCCAGCAGCGGCAGAACCACCATTCCGGGAATGAAGGCCGCGCTGGTGCCCAGGCTGTCCAGCAGTTGGGCGACGATGCCGACGCCGATGGACTGGCCCAGAAACAGGCTGCAGGCAAACAGCGATACGGCCGTGCCCCGCGCCTGCGCCACCATTTGCGTGGCATTCGCCTGCAAGGTGTTGTGCATCATGTAAAAGCCGAAACCCGCCAGCGCACAGGCGGGTATCGACCACATCCACGAAGGCGCGAAGGCAAGCGTGCCGAAGCCCGTGGCCATCAGGGCTCCGCCGCACAGCACCATGCGCGGCTCGCCCAGCCGCGACACGATGCGGCGCGCGCCCATGGCGTAACCCAGCCCGCCCAGCCCATACAGCACGACAACGCCTCCGGCCATGGTCAGCGACAGGCCGAAACGTTCGTGCAGATGCACCGGGATGAATACAAAAGCGCCGTAGGCGACGCAGCCCTCGATCAGCGCCGCCAGCAGGATGCGTCGGGCCCAGGGAGTGCGCATCACCACCATCAATTGCGCGCCGTAGCCTTTGCGTTCCGCCTGGCCGGCCGCGCCGGGAGCCGGCGGCAGGCTGCGCGCCATGGAGGCGGCCACCGCGCCGAACAGCAGGGTCAGCAGCACGAAGGCCGCCCGCCAGCCCAGGGTGTCGGCAAGAATGCCGCCCGCCCATTGGCCGCAGATCATGCCCATGATGGTGGCCGTGAGGAACTTGGCCAGCACTTGCTGCCTTTGCGCATAGGGAACCGAATCGCCGATGTGGGCCATGCTCAGCGGCACGATGCCGGCCGCCGCCGCGCCGGCCATGAAACGCAGGCTGGTCAGTATGGAGAGGCTGGGCGAAAAGGTCAGGGCAAGATTGATGAAGGCGGAAACCGCCACCGCCAGGCAGATGACGCGCCGCTTGCCGTAGCGGTCGCCCAGCGGCCCGTAGACAAGCTGCAGGATGCCGTAGGCGATGGCGAACATCGACACCGCGCCCGCCGCTTCGCCGACGCCGGCGTCGAACGATCGGGCCAGCGCGGGCAGCAGCGTATCGCACAGGCGCATGCCCGCCATGCTGGCGAACCCGGCGCAGGCCACCATCAGGAATTGGCGGCTGGCGGCAGGTTCTGGGTTGTCGCGAGAACTGAGGTTGGACACCGGTGGTTTCCTGTGGAGGCGGTCGATGGCGGCGGACGCCGTGTGTTCCAGCGGCCCGCCCGGCCGGCGGGTGGATCCAGCTTGCCGCCGTGATGGCTTACCTTATTGCAGCGTGTCGAGGAATTCGGCCACGGCCCGGGCGAATGGCTTGGGCTGCTCGGCCACGGCCAGGTGGGACGCGCCTTCCAGAACCACCAGCCTGGAGCCGGCAATGTTGGCGGCCATGGTTTCCGACATGGATACGGGGGCGCCCTGATCCAGCGCGCCGGCGATGATCAGCGTCGGCGCGGTGATTTTCGGCAGGCGGGCGGTGGTGTCCACGGTGCCCACGGCATTGCAGCAGCCGATGTAGCCGTCCTGGTCGGTGGAGGTAAGACGGCGGCGGAACGCGGCCACCAGCCCGGCGCTTTCCTTGCGGAATTCATCGTGGAAATAGCGCTCCATGACGGCGTCGGCAATGGCTTCGATGCCGCCGGCGCGCACGGTTTCGATGCGCTGCTGCCAGGCCTGGCGCACCGTATCGGGATACGCCGAAGTGGAATTGGCAATGACCAGGGCCTGCACCAGTTCGGGGTTGCGGATGGCCAGTTCCTGGCCCACCATGCCGCCCATGGACAGGCCTATCCAGACGACGGGGCCGCAGTCCAGTTCTTGCACCAGGCGGGCGGCGTCGGCGGCCAGTTCGGGCATGGTGTACAGCGTGGCCGGGGCGTCGGAACCGCCGTGGCCGCGATGGTCGTAGCTGACGACGTCGTAGTCGGCCGCCAGGATATTGGCCAGCCAGTCCCACATGGTCAGGTCGCAGCCCAGCGCGTGGCTGAGTACTATGGTTTTACGCGGCGCGCCGTTGCGCGCTTTGCGCAGGTTGTAGTGCAGGGCGGGTTTGCTGGCTGTGACCAGGTCTTTGCCGTTGCCCGAATGAAAAGCGTCCAGCGGCGACATGGGTTCCAGCGTGTAGCCGATTTGCGGGCCCACTTCGCGCAGGATTTCCTGGGCGTGCGTGAAGCCCGTGTTGGCGGCGGGCACGCCGGCGTAGATGGCCGTTTGCATGAGGATCTCCTTCAGCTCGTCGGGCGTCAGGCGGGTATCCGGATCGCCGCCGACCAGGGCCGAGCGCACGTGCAGTTCGAATTCCTCCCAGCGCCCCAGGGCCATGGTGACGGCCAGCACCATGGCGCGGCGGGTTTTCTTTTCCAGCCCCGGCCGGCCCCAGATTTCGTTCCAGGCGAACCGCGTGATCAAGTGCTGGAATTCGGCGTTGAAGTTGGTGGCGCGGGAGACCGACCGCTCTACCCAGGCGTCGCCCAGAATTTCGCGGCGATTTTTGAAGCCGCGTTCAAGATCGAGGTCGGAGGGATCGTAGCTCATGGTGGTCCTGTCGAGATATGAAGAAGTTTAGTGATGGGTTCGTGCCGGCATTCCCGCGGCGGCCGCGCATCGGGATGGCGCGGCGTCGCGATGGCCGGATCAATGCAAGGCGGCGCGCAGTTCGGCCAGTTGCCGGCGGGCCAGATCGGCGCCGCAGACGGTGGCGGCAACGGGGTCGAACAGCGTGTGCAGAGTAACCAGATCGATTTTGCCGCGCAGCTGGGCGTCGGCCTGGGCAGCGGCGGAAACCACGGCTTCCAGCGTCTTGTTTTCGGCCACGGCCTGGCGGGTAAGCGTTTCCATGAGGTGATGCGCCTGGGGGCGCCCGATGGCGCCGGCCAGGTAGATGGTGACCGCCTCGGCGAAAACCAGGCCTTGCAGGGAATCGATATTGCGCAGCATGCGGCCGCTGTCGACCTGCAGGCCGTCCATGGCTTCGCGCAGAGCACTCAGGGCGCCCTGGGTGCTCAGGAAAAGCGCCGGCCACTCGGCCAGTTCGGCCTGCCAGTTGCCCAGGCCGCGTTCGTGTTCTTGAGGCATATTGGCCAGCAGGGCGGCGGCGCGCTGCGGCGTGCGGCCCGCGGCGGCCAGGGCGATCATGGACGACACAGGATTGCGCTTGTGCGGCATGGCCGACGAGCCGCCGCGCCCCTGGCCGGAAGGCTCGGCCAGCTCGGCGATTTCACCTTGCGCCATCAGGCTGAGGTCTTTGGCGATCTTGCCCAGGCTGCCGGCCAGCACGGCTACTTCGAGCCCCAGGCGCACCCATTCGTCGCGCTGCGTATGCCAGTTGGATTGCGGTTCGGTCAAGTTCAGTTCGGCCGCGACACGCTTGACGACGGCCGGGCCCTTATGGCCCATGACGGCCAGCGTGCCCACCGCGCCGCCAAGCTGTAGTTGCAGCGAACGTTGGGCCTGCGCGCGCAACTGCTGGTGCGCGCGCACCAGCGGCGCCGCCCAGCCCGTGAATTTGAATCCCAGGCTGATGACTTGCGCCGGCTGCATGAGGGTGCGGGCCAGGACCGGCGTATCCAGATGCTGTTCGGCCAGTTCGAGCAGGCGGCCGGCGAGGTGGGTCAACGTGGCATCGAGCTGCACCAAGGCATCGCGGGTGACCAGCACCGTTGCGGTGTCGATGACGTCCTGGCTGGTGCTGCCCCAATGCACGTGGATGGCGGCTTCCGGGTTGGCGGCCGCGACGGCTTTGGTGAGTTCCTTGACCAGCGGTATGGCCATGCTGCCGGCGCGGCGGCTGGCGACGACGATGGCGGGAATATCGTAGCGCTGCGCATCGCAGTGCTGGGCGATGGCCTGCGCGGCGAATTCGGGAATGATGCCTTCGGCGGCCTGTGCCCGGGCCAGGGCGCCTTCGAATTTCAGCATGGCCTGGATGACGGCCGCGTCGTCGAAGACGTCGATGATTTCCGTGGTGGTAAGAAAGCTGTCGAAAATTGAAACGCTCACGAAGGCTCCGTCTGGCTAGAACATGGCCGCAATGACGGCCAACGCCACATTGTAACGGTTGCATGCCGCCGATGCGGAGCGTCGGGCACAAGCCGGCGGACGTTTTTATTCCGGCTCGGACGATTGCCCGAGCCGGGGCTTTCTTTTCAGGAGGAGGCCTAAGACGATGCCAGGGCGTGGCTGGCCCGGGCGGCAAGGCCGGCGGCCGCGTGGGTAGCGTGGGCTTTGGACGGCTTGTCGTTCGCGTTCGGCTTGTGGGCCTGCCGTTGGGCATGCAGCGCGGAAGGGCGGATTTCTTTTCGCAGGCCCGTGTTGAGCACGCCGATGGCTTCGCCGAGGTTGTCGGCTTCGGCCGACAGCGCACGCACCGTTTGCCCCAGTTCCTGCACCAGGTTGGCATTTTGATGCGTTACCCCGTCCATTTGCCCGATGGCCTGGTTGATTTGCAGCAGTCCGCTGGATTGTTCGGCGGATGCCGTGGAGATTTCGGCCATGATGGCGGTAACCCGCTGCACCGACTCGACGATTTCCTGCATGGTGTTGCCCGCGCGCGAAGCTTGTTCGGCCCCCATGGATATCCGCGCGGTGGAGTCGTCGATGAGCGCCTTGACCTCTTTGGCGGCCTGCGAGCTTTTGAGCGCCAGGTTGCGCACCTCGCCGGCGACCACGGCAAAGCTTTTCCCGGCCTCGCCGGCGCGGGCTGATTCCACGGCGGCGTTCAGGGCCAGGATATTGGTCTGGAAGGCGATGCCCTCGATCAGCGTGACGATATCCGAAATCTTGTTGGCGCTGCCGCGTATGCCGTCCATGGTGTGGACGACTTCCGAGACGACACTGCCGCCGCGCTGGGCGATCTGCATGCTTTCGCTGGCCAGGCGGGCGGCGGTGCTGGCGTTGTCCGCATTCTGCTTGACGGTGACGGTGATTTCTTCCATGGCGGAGGCGGTTTGCTGCAGCGAAGCCGCCTGGCTTTCGGTGCGGGCCGAAAGATGGGTGTTGTTGGCATAGAGAATTTGCGCCGTGTGGCCGGTGGCGTTGACGCCAAGCTGCACATCGCTGCCGATGCTTATCAGGCTCTTGCGCATGATGTCCAGGTAGAAGTTCAGGTTGTCGACCTCGGCGCTGCGGCCTTTCGGCATTTCGGCGGAAAGATTGCCCGCCGCGATCTGCCGCGCCACGCTCGCGGCATCTTCCAGCGAACCGAGCACGCGGGCGGCAAGCGACCACCCATATCCCAGCATGCCGGCCGTCGCCAGGCCGATGGCCGGCCAGACCGCCCATGCCCATTCGCCGGGCACACCGCCGGTAAAGGCAAAATAGCTGGCGCCCGCGATGGCGGCGACGGCAAGGCAGGACATGCGGAACAGCCCGGCGCGCAGGCTGTTCTGAAATGGGCGCGCGGCGAGTTCGGGCAGCCGTCTCCATCCGCGGCTGACGCGCTGGCCCGCTTCGACCGCATAGCCGCGGCTGTGCCCGGCGTTGAGGTCGGCATAAAAGCTTTCGGCCGCCCGGATCTGTTCGTCGCTGGCCTGAACCCGCACCGAGGCGTAGCAGGTAACCTCGCCGTTTTCCCAGACGGGATAGGCATTGGCCAGCACCCAGTAGAAGCCTCCGTCCTTGCGCCGGTTCTTGACCAGGCCCAGCCAGGGCTTGCGGGCCTTCATGCATTCCCACAAATCGGCGAACGCCGCGGGCGGCATGTCGGGATGGCGGATGACGTTGTGCGCCTTGCCGATGAGTTCGTCGCGGTGAAAGCCGCTAACCTCGATGAACGCTGGATTGGCGTAGATGATGCGGCCCTTCAGGTCGGTTTTGGAGATCAGATACTGGTCGCCGCGTACTTTTGTTTCGACGTTCGTAATGGGAAGATTTTTGCGCATAGAAGGCAGCGTGTCCTGTTGATGTCTCGGCGCTTTCCTCGCGGTTCAACCGGGCCGGGGCTCGGCAGGGCGGGGAGAGCGGTTTGTCATGGCTTATGACTTCTTGTTACTGGTGTTTCAAATTCTAGGAGACATCGCCAGGCATGCGTTTGATATAGATCATTGTCTTGAGAGATTGCTACATTGGGCCAAGACCTTGTTTTCCGGATGTGGCTTTGCCGCCACTGAAAAATTTATGGTATAGTTTCATGCTTTGGCGCATTAGCTCAGCCGGTTAGAGCGACGGAATCATAATCCGCAGGTCCCCTGTTCGAATCAGGGATGCGCCACCAAAGAATGCCTAGAAAAAAGCCAATGAGATCATTGGCTTTTTTCTTTTTCCGGCGGCGCCTTGGAACGTCACCATCGCATGCGGAATCCGATATTGCCTTGCAGCGAACGGCTGCTGCCGACCTTCTCGAGGCTGGTGTTGACGAGACCTTCGGCATAGAGCGAATACTTGTCCTTGCCCCAGTTGTACGAGACGCCTGCGCCCAGGCCTCCCCACAGGCGATCCGTCTTCGAGCCGAAATTTTTCCCCGAAACATTGACTTGGGTACCGTCGAGGAATTCGTAATACAGGTTGGCTATCCCGTATATATGCGTGCGGCTGGTCGAGTCCTTGCCGCCCCGAGCTTCGTGATCCAGCGTAATGCCCAGGCGGCCCTGCAGGCTTGCACCTTTATTCGAACTTACCTTTGCATTGAAGGGATCGTTGAAACTGTCGAAATCGACGCCTGAATAGCTCAATTGCGCTTGAGGGGTGAGCGACCATTGCTGGCTGATCGGAATACGCTTGCCGCTTTCCACTGACAATGCGTAGCCGGTCGCCTGGTTGCTCTTGGCCAGGCTGCGGCTGGCCAGGCGGGAACTCAGGTCGGAATTGAACCGGATGATTTGGGCTTGGCCGTCGATGTAGTAGCCATTGTTGCCATACCATGTCAGGGTGCCGCCCAGGCCATAGCCATCGGTAGAAATATCGCCGTCGCCGTAAATGGACCGGGTTGTGGTGTTGCCATGCACGTACTGGAAGTACCCTCCGGCGATCAAGGTGCCGCTCTTGCGTTTGGCCAGAAGAGCGTCTGCACCGACTTGCACCTTCAGGAAATTCTGGCTGAAATCGGTGCCGGAGGTCGAGGCGTGGGGGACGTTGCGGCTATTTCCTGTTTCCATGCGTCCCCACACGCCATTGCCGTCCGTGTAGGTGTCTGCATTGCCTGGTGCGCCTTGGGACGATTTGGCCGCGCTGGTACTGCTGCCGGTAGCTTCATTTCTGCCCGCGCGGGACCAGAAGCGGTTGCCGACGCGCTGCTGCAGCGTGGATACGCCATTCAGGGCAAGCAGCGCTTGCGGGTAGGCCTCGTAGGAGGGAACACCGGGTTGATATAGCGGTTGTGATGTCGTTGAATTCGTCATACCGACGGACGGATCCTGCAGTTCGGATCGCAGATACCAATTATTCGTCTCGGTGCCCGACCTGTTGCCCTTGTAGAGCTGGTAGGCATAGGCTCCCCCCACGACCGCCGGCCTGCCGTTGAACTGGTAGTCGCCAGACAGGGAAAAGAGGCCGTTTGAAGCGCCACCCACAGAGATGACCTCTATTCCTTCGGTGGTGGCTGCGCCTTTTCCTCCGGCATTTGTCACCTTCACGACCGAAGTGCCGGCGGTATTTGCGTTTATGGCGACCTTATCAGTTGCGGATGCGTCATTGCCAAGCGCGGTGTCAATGGCGATGACGCCGCCTTTCCCCACGTAATCGGATCCAATGGTCAGTAAGTCTCCGGCGCCTTGGCCGGCCAACGAGATGTAGCCGGCATTCGTGACGGTGCCGCTGATGGTGTTGGTTCCTGTACCGCTGGCCGACGCCAGGAAGGTCGTGCCGGAGTCGAGCGACAGGTTGCCGTTCAACACGAAGTCGTCCTGCCGGACGCCGAGGGTCGAGCCATTGCGCAGGAACACGCCAGTCGTCAAATCGCCTGGGCTTCCGACGCCCAGACTGCCTCCGGTCAGGGTGAGGCTGCTATTGCCGATATTGATTGCGCTCCAGTTCCGGATATCGCTTCCAACGTGGATCGCATCTGCAGCGTTGGACACATTGAGGGTGTCGACCCCGCCGCCACCGCCGTCGAGAACCGTGATGCCCGACAAGCCAGCCGGAAGGTCGAGAGTATCGTTGCCCAATCCCAGGCTGATTGCACCGTTGACGACAGCACCTGGATTGATTTGAACGTGGCTGTCGCCGTCATTATTGGAAATGGCATTCCCGGATGCCGACTCGACGACGGCGCCTGCCCCGACGTTGATGTTGGTCAGAACCCCCGCATTGGACTCGGTTGCGATGCCGTAGCCCGAACCACCGAGAACATGGCCTGCTACGTCAAGGGTTGCCGTGTTGCCGGCCGTGCCTGCGGCGCTGCCGTTCACGATATACACGCCATTGCGCCCGCCCTGGACATCATTGGCCGTGATGTTCAGGGCGGATCCAAGACTGCCGGTTTCGGCATAGATGCCGTCCAGGGCCCCACCTGCCGCGGTGCCGTTGCTGCTGATGTGGACATTCCCGACGTCGGTGCCCAGATAGTAGATTCCGTAGAGGCCGCCATGAGTGTCTTTCGCAGAGATCGAGACATCGCCTGCTCCGAAGCTGGCAACCGAAATACCTGACGAACTCGTGCCAGTTGCCGTGCCCGTCGACGTGACCGTAATGGGCCCGCCATTGCTGGTAACCCCGATGCCAAATGCACCGCTTGTATCCACGGCATTGATCGTCGTGCTCGTACCCGAATTGTTGAAGGCGAGAATACCTCCCGACCCGCCATTCGCCGTTCCGATGGAGTTGATGCGAATGGCGCCGGTACCGTAATTATTCACGACAATGCCGGCCCCATCCGCGCTACGGGTGTCCGCGGCATCGATCGTGATGTCGGTGCCGGAAGCCATATATACGTAAATCCCGGATGTGACGCCGCCTATGGCTGTCCCGGTCGAAACTACGTGAACCGAGCCGGTTCCGTAGGCGTTTGCGAGGATGCCGTTATTTTCGCCCTGCGTATCATGAGCGTTGATCAGCATGTTTGCGCCGTAGCTGTCGCCGCGGATGCCGTCACCCAAGCCTGTGGCCGAACTTACCGAGCCCGTCGAAGTAATACTGAGATCACCACTGATGTCATTGCTGGCATAGATGCCGAACATGCCGCCCGCGCTGATGGTGGAATGGTTGTTGTCGATGAACGACACTCCGTCCTGACCGGATATGCTTATGCCGTCCGTCGCCCCCGTTACCGACAGTCCGAAGCCTGGTTGTGTGGTTACGGAAATCGGGCCGCCGTTACTGATGCTCTGTGTGGTATCGCTGCTGGACGCGGGCCCCGAGCAAACAGATGTGGAGCCTGTGGTGCAATTTCCGGCAAGCGCCGATTGCCCCGCGGAAAGCATGACTCCGAACGTCAGAAGCCGGACGATGACAATGCTCGGCGACAATTGCGTGGCAACGGCGCGATGATTGGACAAACTCCCGGGATGCCTTTTCAATTGCATTTTTTCTTCCCCTGGCCGCTGGCCAAAGCCTGATGCAGGCTACTCGCCATGTAATAAACAATAACGAATGTTATAAAAAATAATTCTTTGTATCACATGTCCCGCAGCAGCAATTGTCAAGATATGTCAGGAGTTCAGGGAATACTCGAGTCAGTCGCATGCAATCGCCCGGCTTTCGGGTAAGGCATGAGGGGTCATGGTTCTACGCAGCGTCTGAATGCCTCAGGTTGCTGTGTTTGGCTTTTCCGATCTATACGTCGAGAACCAGGTCGGAGCCGGGGATGGCACGGCAGGTGAAGCATTTGTCCTCGGTGGCGTCGGCCATGGGCGACAGGTGGCGCACTTGCCCCGACAGGATGTCCAGCACACAGCTTTCGCATTGCCCGACCCGGCAGCCGCTGGGCATGGAGATGCCCAGCGCTTCGCCGAAAGCAAGCAGGCTGCCGTCGGTGGGGCTCCAGGTTGCCTTGCATTGCGAGCGCGCGAAATGCACGTTGAATTTCTGGGCGCCGCCGGGCATGGGCGCGGCGGGCGCGCGAAACTCTTCCTTGAAAATGTCGAACTTGGGCACGCCGCGAGCGATCAGGGCGTCGGTGACGGCCGACATCATCGGGCCCGGCCCGCACATATAGAAGCGCGCCCGGCGCTCGACGTAGTGTTCCTGTATGGAGCATGACGAGATCCGGCCCAGGCTTTGGTAGTCGGCGCCCACGCGATCCTCGGCGAGAGGCGATTCGTAGTAGTTGATCAGGGTCAGGCAGGGCAGTTGGGCGGCGAGTTCTTCCAGGCGCTTCTTGAATGCGTGGGTACTGCTGTTGAGGTTGGCATAATGCAGTACGACTTCCGGCGGGTTGACCGCCGACGGCAGCGATTCCAGGTAACTGATGAAGGGCGTGATGCCTATGCCTCCCGCAACCAGCACGACCGGCAGCGCGATGCGGGTCGGTATGACGAAAGTGCCGCCCGGAGCCTGCATCCGCACGATGTCGCCGCAACGCAGGTTGTCCGCGATATGGTTGGACAGGATGCCGTCGCGCACCCGCTTTACGGCAATCTGGTAGGTGTTGCGGTTTGCTTGTTCGGCTGCGCCCGTCAGCGAATATGTGCGCGTGACTTCACCGTGGCCCGGCACGCTGGAGAAGCGGATCGACATGTACTGGCCCGCTTGATAGTCGGGCAGCAAGCCGGTGTCGAGCGCTTCCAGGGTTACGCGCGTGACGTCGCCGGGCTCGCGCTGCAGGGCTGCGACGCGAAACGGCCGGTAACCCGTCCAGCGCCGGCGGTGCGGGTCGATGGCAGGATCCAGCGCAATCGAGCACATCTGGGAGCGGTGCGGCGCGGCGCCGCTGACGGGGTCGGCATGATCCGAACCGACCAAGGCATTGAAATTGCTGCCGCCGCGGCCCGAGATTTCGTAACTGGGCTGGCCCAGGTCGTCGCAGGCCTGCCACCAGCCGTATTCGGCCACCAGCACCCGGGGATCCAGCGAGTCGTTGATCTTGGCCTTGAACCGGGCCTGACCCGTTCGCGTGGTGGCGATGCACCAGTCGCCGTCCTGAATAGTGTGCTTGCCGGCCAGTTGCGAATGTATTTCGATTTGCGGGTAGGGTGCGCGTTTGCGCAACGAGACCAGGCTGCGGTGCTGGCTATGGCAGTAATACCCGCTTTTGGCCGAGCTCAGCACATAAGGGAAGTCGGAATGGCTGCTGGGATGGTCGGCCGGTTCATCAAACCTTGGCACAGCGGGATAGCCGTGGCGCAGCAGCTTTTCCGAGTACAGCTCCACGCGGCCGGTTTCGGTGGCGAAGCCGCGTACGCCATGACCGGTCTGCTCGGCGTATTTCTGGAAGGACTGCGGCAAAGGGCGGCGCACGCCCTCGGGGTGGCGGCGCAGCGTTGCAATATCGATGTCCAGCGGCGCCAGAATGTGGTTCCAGCCTGCTTCGAGATCGCCGTTGAAAAAATCCTTTCCCATTCCCAGCCGGGTCGCCAGCTCGAAGACCACGTCGTTGTCCGAGCGGGATTCGCCGCGCGGCGAGACCATGCGCTGGCGCAACTGCACCAGTTCCTCGGCGTCCCCGCTGATTTCGAATCCCACCCGCAGGCCTTCGCGTTCCCAGGGCGTATTGATGGGCAGCAGAATGTCCGCATATTGGGTGGTCGGCGTTTCGAACAGATCGCAATGGACGTGGAATTCCAATTGCTCGAAAGCCTGCCTGGCCCGTTCGACGTCGCCGTGGGCCATCAGCGGATTGCTGCCGAAGCCCATGAAGGCTTTGACGGGATAGGGATTGCCATCGATGATGGCGGTATAGAGATCGTGCGGCGTGATCCAGCCCTGGGCCGGCGGTCCCAGCGGCCTGCGGTCCAGACCCAGGGCTTTGGCGCGCTGCGCTTCGGGCAGAAGGCCCAGCGCGTTCACGCTGTTCACCGGCTGACGGTTCCAGAGCACGTTGCCGCCTTCTTTGTCGAAGCTTCCGGTCAGGGCGTACAGGGTGGCGATGGCGCGCTCGGTTTGCGTAGCGTTGGTGTGCTGGCCCACTCCCGTCCAGGCATGGTAGGCGATGCGCGAGGATTCCATGATGGTGCGCGCAGCGGCGCGGATGTCGGCTTCAGGCACCCAGGTAATGGCCGCGGTAAGCTCCGGCGTATAGGGTTCGCAGGCTTGCGAGAAATGCTGGAACGCGGGCTGGCAGGCAACGCCATTGACGACGTAGTGGCCCATCATGGCAAAGCCGGCGCCAGCCTGGGTCTGATCCACCTTGGCGTCGTACGGAACGGCGCAATGGCGTTCGATATCCCAGGCAAGGGGGCGATTGCCGGCGGCGCCGGCGTCGATGTCATTTTCACGCAAAAAAAGGCCGGTGTCGTCCCGGACCAGCAGGGGCGCATTCGTCCAGCCGCGCACGAAATCCTTGTCGTAGCCCTGCTCCTTCAGGATGAGGTGCGCCAGGCCCAGGGCCAGGGCGGCATCGGTTCCCGGCCGCACCCGCAGCCAGTGGTCGGCTTGTCCCGCCAGCGCGGTGCAGCGGGGGTCTATCACGATCATCTTTGCGCCGTGCGAGCGCCCCTGGCTGATCGCCGCCGCCTGGGAGAGCCAGACGTTGGCCGGGTTATGCCCCCATAGCATGATGAGGTCGCTGTGCGCATAGTCGGCGGTGGGTATGGCGCAGCCGAACGTGAACATGTGGGCGAAGTCTTTGTGCCAATTGCACACTTCGATGGCGTAGCAACTGTTGGGGCTGCCGAACAGGCGGATGAAGCGCTGGATCCATTCGATGCTGTCGCACAGGGGCGTGCCGCTGGGCGTCGTGACGCCGAAAGCCACAGATTCGGCGCCGTGCTCGCGGCGCGCGTCGTCCAGCCGCCGGGCCACTTCGCTCAGCGCCTCGTCCCAGGAAATGCGTTGCCAGCCGGGGTCGGCCTGGGTCTTGGGGTTGCTGCGGCGCATGGGGTGCAGAATACGGCGCGGATTATGCACCAGTTCGGGAGCTGCCTTGCCTTTGGTGCACATGGCCTTGCCCGTGGGGTGGCCGGTGGCGGGCCGGACGCTGATCAAGCGGTCGTCCTCGACCGTGTTGATCGACCCGCAGCGGGAGCGGCACAGTGTGCAAAAACCTATTTTTTCTTCAACAGTCATGACAGCAACATACATCCACGGCAATCAACTCAACGGCCGCCGGCAGCGCGGCAAGCGCGCAAACCAGGCCCGATAGGCATACCCTGTTCCATCATGCGCGCGTGGCGCCAATGGATTTGCAGGACGAGCAGCTAATGGGAGTAGTGTAGGTAACAGCGGTTTGGGCGGTACATGCCGGGCCGGCTAGGGTTTTCCCGTGCGAGTATGACAAAATGTAAAAAAACTTTGACGCATTGCGGTGGCGGGACGAGGGCTCAGGGCTTTATACGGCTTGCGTTTTCATTCCATGAGCTTTACGCAGCATTGTGTAGCGAGATTTCCGGCTTGGTACAAGCGCTTTATGAACACAGTGCGTTGAGATGATAAACGGTCACTCATCGGACAGGGCTGTTGATTCGTCATCTTGAACTTGCTCAGCGGGCGGCGATTTTCTTTAATCGGTTTTCAAGTCCCTCGTCTATGTGCCACCATGACACTCACGCAAAAACGGTTGGAACTGGGTTGCAGCGGTTTCCCGCGCTCTTGGCTTGCGCTTCTCGTTCTGGCCGGGATCTTGACATTCTATATTCTCGGGCAAGCGGCGTATGCCCAGTCTGGCCAGCCGCTGGTTTACAGCTATCGCGGCGCGGATGGCAGTTGCTGTTCGGGCGGTATCCACCCGGACAACGGCCATGATGGCCAATGGGGGCCGCGGGATTTCATCCAGAGCGACAGCAATCTGATCTGCACCGCGACGGGATCCGGCCAGGCCGGCATTCTGATCGATGTGAGCGGCGGTAACGGCGGGAATGGCAAGGACGCGGACTACTCTCACTGGGGTGGCAACGGCGCGGGCGGACGGAATATCGATTATGGCTTGTCGAAAAGCGTTATTACTTCTGCCAGTCGTGGAATCGATCTTTATTCGAGCGGCGGCAACGGCGGCCTGTATGCAAACGCCAACGGGCCGAACGGCGGCTATGGCATCGGGGGCGACGGCCATCTGGCGCGCGCGACACTGACCGATACGACGGTAAGCGGCATTGGCTTTGGGGTTGCGGCCCAATCATTGGGCGGCACAGGCAGCGATAGCGCCTTGCCCAATGGTTTCGGCGGCGAGCGGGACGCCGGCCGCGGCGGGAACGCCGGCGAGGCCACCGTGAACCTGCGGGGTGTGACGTCAGTGACGGCGCGCGGGCCGGGGCCGGACCCCGTCAGCGCCGGAGTGGGTATGCTATCGGCGGGAGGAAACGGGGGCACCGCCCAGCATGTCGGAGACTTCGGCGGTCACAGCAATGCGGGGGCGGGCGGCGATGCCTCGACTGTCACCTTTACGTCCTCGGAGAGTTCCTCGGTCGTTAGCCAGGGAGACGGCGTATACGGCGTGATCGCCCGTTCCCTTGGCGGGAACGCGTCGACGAACAATTATTCCGACACGCGGGCCGGGGACGGCGGCAACGCGGGCCAGGTAAGCATTGTCAACGGGGGGACAATCACGACGCGGGGCAATCGCTCGATCGGCGTTTTCGCCCTTAGCCAGGGCGGACAAGGCGGCAACGGCGGAGACGGCACTTGGGCCAGAGGGCATCCCGGAGGCGCGGGCGGAACGCCGGGCGCCATTACCATCACCAACACCGGCATCATCACGACAGGATCGAGCGGCACCGTCGGCGCGAAAGGCATTGTGGCGAACGTCCTTGGCGGAGAAGGCGGCGAGGGTGGAGGCGGCGGCGCGTTCGGGCATGGCGGGGACGGCGGCCCGGGCGCCCTAGCCGACCAGGCGATCACCATCACCAACGCTGGCTCCATCAGCACGGCGGGCAATGATGCGGCAGCCGTAATCGCCAGCAGTGCGGGCGGCGGGGGCGGCCTGGCGGAAACCAGCAATGGCATCATGGCCGTTGGCGGCGGCCGCGGCGGGGCTGGAGGAACCGGGGGTCGCATCATCATGAGCAATACCGGCGGCATCACCACCTTGGGCGACAACAGCGCGGCGGTGTCCCTGCAAAGCATTGGCGGCGGAGGCGGTTTTGGCGGGGACGCGAATGCCACCGGGGTGATCGCCGCCATCGCCATCGGCGGCAATGGCGGCGCGGGAGGCAATGGCGGCGAGCTGCAGTTTTCGTCGGATGGCGGCATTTCCACCTGGGCGGGAAATTCCTCGGGGGTCGTGTTGCAGAGCATCGGCGGAGGCGGCGGCAGCGCCGGGTCGGCCACCGCAGTCGGCGTCGGCGTAGGGCTGAACGTCACACTGAGCAATGGCGGGCAGGGCGGCGGCGGAGGCTCCGGCTCCTCCGTCTCGTTTACCCAGACAAGCCCGGGAATGATCTGGACGCTTGGCGCGCACAGCAATGGGGTGTTGGCTCAGAGTATCGGAGGCGGAGGCGGCAATGGCGGCCTGGCCAATTCCCGCAGCATTACGATCGCGCCGCCCACCGGGGACAATCCAAGCGGAACCGTCGCGCTGGCGATAAGCAATGGCGGCTCGGGGCAAAGCGGCGGCGATGGCGGCATGGTCACGCTTGTGAATGGCGGATTCGTGAGCACGGCGGCGGAGCAAAGCAAAGGCCTGATAGCGCAAAGCATCGGCGGAGGGGGCGGCAACGGAGGGGGAGTCCTGGCGCCGCTCAAGGCGCCGACCGTCGGTAACTCGTTGGTCAATTTGCAGTTCAGCATCCGGCACGGCGGCCAGGGCGGGCAAGGCGGCAATGGCGGGCAGGTCGAGGTCGATAACTCCAGTACGGCGATCCTCGCCACTTCGGGCATGGGGTCGGCCGGCATCCTGGCGCAGAGCATCGGCGCGGGGGGCGGCAACGGCGGCATCGTCCAGACGCATGACGCCGATTCTTTCAACGACATTCTCGGCTCGCCATCAGATTTGCCCGGCTTGCTCGACAAGGTGGCAACATGGCTGGAGAATGGGCCGGAACTGGAAGTCAGCAAAGCCATCGATCTGTCCGTCGGGGTTACAACGGGCGGCAGCGGCGGCGTTGGCGGTGGGGCCGCCTCATTCAACGTGCGCAACGATGGCTTCATCACGACGGCGGGAGACCAGGCGCCCGGCATCATCGCGCAGAGTATCGGCGGGGGCGGCGGCAATGCCGGGATGATCGACTCGAGCGGGGCCTCTAGCTTGCTTGCCAGCATCGATGCGCTGATTCATGCCTCCACGTCGGTAGCCCAGGGCGTCATTCTC